>NZ_CP183414.1:0-106945 GCF_048564965.1 Promicromonospora sp. NFX87
AAGGTTAAAACGGAGGAGTTAGTTGGATGATCCAGCACCTCCGGCGCTGCCTCATCCCGCGCTGCGCCGCGGGGGCCCGGGCCGGGCCGCCAAGGCGGCCCGCGGCGCTGGGGCGGCCGCGGTGCGGCCGGGCCGGCCCCGGGTTGGTCATCTGGCTGTCAGCTGGGCCGAAGGGGCCCCGGCGAGGAGGGGCCCGCCAGGCCTCTCGCCGGGTGGGTCAGAGGGGCGCTCCGATGGGGCTGAGGTACACCACGGTGTGCCGTTCCGGCACCTCGAAGTACGAGCCATCCGCGAGCTCGATGTAGGTGGTCAGGCCGAGGGTGTGTGCCCTGGTCACGAAGGTGGGGCGCATGCCGGGCCCCTCTCGGACGATCCAGTCCGAACCGGCCATGAGGTAGCAGGCCAGACCCTTGCAGATGTGGTTGCCGTTCTCGTCATAGCGGGCCATGTCAGGGCGTCCTCTCGGTTGCTGGTCCGGCCCCGGGGAGGGGCCGGACCGGTGGCTCAGGTCCAGCAGGTGCGCTCGGTGCAGTGGGCCGCGTGGCACTCGCGGTGGCAGGTGCCGTACTCACTGCACCCGGTGGGATCTCCTGCGCCGGTGAGGGTCAGGTCCCAGGAGTGCTCGGGGCAGACGGGCTCGCTGCACAGGCCGCACTCGTCGAGCGCCTCGCACTCGTGACCTGCGGGGCAGCCGGTCGGGTAGGTGATGGTGGCGGGGGCGGGGAAGGCCAGGGCCATGGTCGGCGCCTCTCTCTGCGGGGGCTGGTCCCGGCCCATTGAGGGCCGGGACCGGAGGTCAGTGGCGGCAGGTGCAGTACGAGTCCTCGGGGTCCTCGCCATCGAGGTAGGGGTTCCACGCTGCGTAGGCGCAGTCGCCGTGGGCGCCGTCCTCGCATGCCGCGCAAATGTCCTGGTCAGAGAGGGTTTTGATCGGTGGCATGGTGCGCCTCTTCCTGGAGCGGGTCGAGCCTTGCGGCCCCTTGCTTGCTGACACTCTTAGTTTAACAGATTCTACGGTCCTACGCACACCCTCGCCGCGCCACGTTATCTATCCGTTACCGAATCTGGAACGATTCAATCGATCCTCCTACTTCTTATGTGTTAAAGTAAGAGTGTCAGCAAGCAAGGAACCCGAGTTGAGAGGGACGCCCATCCCATGAGCACCACGCCCGCACTGAACCGCACGACCGACCCGCTGCTCACCGTCATCGCCGCCGCCGGACGGGTCGGTGTCCCGGTGCTCCTCTGGGGGCACCCGGGCACCGGGAAGTCCTCGCTCCTGAGCGCCGTCGCCGCCGCCGAGGGGCTGCCCATGGAGACCGTCATCGCCTCCGTGCGCGAGCCCTCCGACTTCGCCGGGCTCCCCGTGGTCGCAGATGACGGCACGGTCACCATGGCCCCGCCCTCCTGGGCCCGACGCCTGGCCGACGCCGAGGACGGCGGTTTCCTGTTCCTGGACGAACTGTCCACCGCTCCCCCGGCCGTCCAGGCCGCGACCCTGCGCGTCACCCTCGACCGCGTGGTCGGGGACCTCCCCCTGGGCAAGAAGGTGCGCGTCATCGCCGCCGCCAACCCGCCCGAGTCCGCCGCCGACGGCTGGGACCTGCCCGCCCCGCAGGCCAACCGCTTCCTCCACATCAACCACACCCTCGACACCGAGGCGTGGTGCAGCGGCCTCATCACTGGCTTCCCCACCCCCACCATGGGACGCGTCTACGACCCGACCCGCGAGCGCCTGGCAGCCTCGCGCGGCCAGGTCTCCGCGTTCATCCACCACCACGGCGACTTGCTGCACCGGATGCCGCCGACCACGGACGCCTCTGCGACCGGCCGCGCCTGGCCCTCGCCGCGCACCTGGACGATGCTCGCCGACGTCCTGGCCGTGCTCGACGCCCACGACACCCCCGCCGCCCTCCTGGCCGCGTCCGGCCTGGTCGGCACGGGACCGGCGACCGAGTTCCTCAACTGGCGCGAGAACAACGACCTGCCCGACCCGGCAGACGTGATCGACGACCCCACGACCACGAACTGGAGCGCGCTGCGCCCGGACCAGGCCTACGCCCTGCTGTCTTCGGTCGTCGCCACCGCCACCGCACCGGGCACCAAGGCCGGATGGCTCCGCGCCTGGCCCGTCCTCGCGCACGCCAACGACAACGGCAAGGCCGACATCGCGGTCAACGCCGCACTATCCCTGCTGCGCGCCCGCCCGGCAGGAACCATGCCCCCGACCTCCGTCAAGGCCTTCACCCGCGTGCTCGACGCCGCCGGGCTCCTGAACGGCTGACACCCGCCACCGGGCCGCGAGCGCCACCCCACGGCGCTCGCGACCCGCGTCCCCCCGCAGCCGGGCCCGGTGGTGGCCGGGCGCCCAGCGCGGGTGACGCGTCCCCTGACCCGAGGAGAGGAGACTCCTATGCCCGGCACCACGACGACTGTGGCCCTGATCGGCTGTGGCGCAGCGAAGTTGGCCCGCCCGGCACCGGCCCGCGATCTCTACACGGGCGGCTTGTTCCGCAAGTCGGTTGCCTATGCCGAGGCGCTCCCCTGTGACCGCTGGTACGTCCTGAGCGGGCTGCACGGGCTCGTTCATCCGGACACCGTGCTGGAGCCCTACGACGTCGAGCTAGGCCGCGCACACGACGACCCGGGCACGGCGGCTCCGCCGACCTGGGACTGGATCGCGCTGGTTCGCGCGCAGCTGGCCGCCGAGCTCGCCGACGTCCCCCGGCCGTCGCTGGTCGTCCTGGCGGGCGAGCGGTACCGATCGTTCCTGCACCCCTGCCAGTGGCCGTACAGGGTCCCGATGCAGGGGCTCGGCATCGGCCAACAGCTTGCCTGGCTCAACCGGAACACCCCGCGGGACACGGCCGCCCCTGACCTCACCGAGGGAGCAACCCGATGAGCAACCGGCGCCCGTGGCGCCGCTGCGATGGCTGCGGCGGAGTCACGCACTGGCACGACGAGTGGTGGGTCTGCGACGAGTGCGGCGCCGAGTGGGACAAGGACCACGCCGCGAAGTACGCCGCACCCGACGCCACCCCCAACGACCCGACCCGAACGGAGAACCCTATGCAGATTGCAACCCCCCGCGACGTCGCCTTCGATGCCGCACGGCGAGCGGTCGACGCCGCGTCGTCCGCCGAGCAAGCCGCCGACCGGATCGCGGCCGAGTACGGCAGGACGCCTGTCACCGACCGGCCCAGCCTCATGGCGCTCTCGCAGGCCGCCGACTCCGCCGCGATCCTCGCCCGGCAGTGCGCCACGCAGGCGGCTCACCTCGCTCACCCCTGGACACAGAAGTGGAAGCCCGGCGACGAGCAGCGCGCCACGGAACTTGCCACCAGCACGCACCGCTACGCCCTGGACGCGCTGACCGCCCGCGATGCCGCCATCCGCCTCACGAACCAGGAGCCAGGGGCCCTCGCGCCCGACGTCGTCCTGCCGGGCGGCATCACCGTCGCGTTCTACACCGGCGAGCGAGACGGCCGGACCGTCGTGCAGATCGACGCCGAGACCGGCAGCGAGGTCCGCGTGAACCTCAACAACGGCCCAGCGCTGTTCGACGGGTCCCCGGAGCACGACAACCCGCCGGGCATCCTCAGCCACTCATGACCCGCACGACATCCACCGCGAGCAGCAGCTCGCACCCCGACGCAGAGCACACCGCCCCGAGACCTCAAGGAGATCCCGCCATGTCCGCCAGCAACATGGGCTTCGCAGCCCGATACGCCCACCCCATCGTGGTCACCGACCCTGAGCACCCCGACCTGGTGGAGGTGGGCGGCGACTCAGTCCCGACCCTGCTCATCACCGACAACGAAGACAACATGTGGTTCGACGGCGAACCCGCCGAGCTCGCAAGCGTTGGCGAGCGCATCCACATCGAGACGGCCCGCGCGTTCCCCGAGCACTCCCGAATGCGGTTCATCCACCGCGGCCGCCCCGACCCTGTATGCGTGTGCGGCAACGGCCACCCAGGCCAGCCGGAGCACACCGGCTTCTACCCCGGTGACGACGCCGGCGAATTCGCCGGCCGCCGGGGCACGACCACGACCATCGTGTGCCGCACCTGCGGCCGCGTCGGGACCCTCCCCAACCACACGCCGCTCCCCCGCACCCTGCCCGGGTACGGATTCATCGTCGCCCGGGTCACCGGCGCGACGATCGCGGCGGCCAACGCCCAGGCACTCATCACGGGGACGGCCGTATGAACGCGACCCATGCCAGGGGTGGCCGCGAGCGCCCCAGCGCTCGGCGCTCGCGGTCCTCGTATATGGGATGCACACGCTCATCATTTATGTTATTCTCATAGCGTCAGCAAGCAGAGCGTGAGAGGAACGCACGATGAGCAACAGCACGAACGAAAGCCCCGCCGGATTCTGGGGCCACGTGGTCCACACCTACCTGGTGGCCGACGCCGTGGCCGACGGCACCATGATCCCGGTCGACCAGGCCGTGGCCACCGAGGCCGGGTTCAAGATCCCGGTGATCATGTCAGCGCGCGCATGGGCCGACCTGGTCACCTGGGACCGCGACGAGAACTGGCAGGACGAGGCCGGGCGCCTATGGGACGTGCTGTTCATGACGGCCCTCGCAGCGAGCGTCACCCGCGACGGCGCAGCAGGCACCTCCGTCACGATCGGCCGCGTGCCGAACCGCACCAGCTCGGGCACACCTTCCCGGGCCCAGAAGCCCCAGAGAGTGACGTTCGAGGCCGTCGTCCAGGCGTACGACATGGGCGGCGAACCGTGCCTGACCATCTACCTCCCAGAGGAGCGGTGACCGCGCTCGCGGAGCGCGACGCCACCCACTGACTCGCCGCCGGGCTGGGCTGGGCGCGGACACTAGCCCGCCCAGCCCACCTGGCGACCTGGAATCCAGATCGAGAGGAGCACACCCATGGAGACCGCGACCATCAACCTCGCCCACTTCTACTCCCCCACCGAGCTGGAGTCCTTCGTGAACTTCGCCGGCTACCACCACAACGGGTGGGACCTCGCGGTACTTCACCACACCGTCTGGCGCGGCCAGATGGTCACCGTCCGGGCAGAGTTCATCGACTGCCCCGACATCCGCGTCCCCATCCCGGCCCTTGAGGCAGCGCGCACCCTCATCGCGCGCTCCCTCGTGTGGTCCATCAACGAGGTGGAGCCCAACCGCTCCACCGAGCAGGGCCGCGAGTCCTTCTCGTGGTACCTCTTCCCCTCCCTCATCCCCTAGCCCAGGGCCGTGCCCCGCCGACGCGGGGCACGGCCAAACCGCACGCTCGAGACCGCCGACCCTCCACACCCGCCCGGTGCGCACCTCCTCGACGTCGCCGCGGAGCTCGACGCCGGCAACGCGCGGGCGCTCGCGGCGGTGCGATGGGCGCGGCCGGCAGGGCGACAAGGCCTCCTGGCTGGGAGGCCCGACAAGACTGCCCGGGTACGCGCCCGCGGCACCGCCGAGTCAGTCGCAGGGGCGACGGCCAGGCCTCAGGAGCGCCCAACGCACTCGGCGATCGCGGCCGAGTCGCGTTCGGCGGCTCGGCGCGGTCGCGCAGATTGTGCCCACCAACTTGGCGCTCGGGGATGCCCCGCACCAATATCTATGTTATTCTAAGAGTGTCAGCAAGCAGAGATCGAGAGGACCCGAACTGATGACCCCCACAGACACCCCGCGTTCGAGCGAGCACACCGACGACGACGCCCCCGCACCAGTCCCCTACCCGGGCACGCTGACCAACAGCATCAACGCCACGTCCGAGGACGTCGGGACACTGGACTGGGCCCTGGCCAGCGGTGGCGTCGCCGCTGCGACCGACCCCAGCGGGCGGCTCATGGACTTCTGGTACCAGACCGACGCCCCGCAGGACGTCGCGCGCCTCGCCACCAAGACCCTGCTCGGCCACGCCGACGACCAGGTCGCTGCGCTCGTCGCCGGCGACGACTGCCTGCACCTCGACGGCAGCGGCACCGCGAACTTCGCGGTGAACGAGCTGGCCGGGGCCGTCCGCTGGTGCGAGGCCTATGCACGAGCGCTCCCACACGACGGCGCGAGCTAGTCCCACCTCAAGAAGCGGCCAGGCCGCGCCCGCGAGCGCCAACGTGCGGGCGCGGCCTGGCCGCTGAGGGGCCGTCTGCGCTGATGGCCCCTGCGGCGTGAACGCGGCGATGTCAGTGGTCGCAGGCACGATCAGAACTGAACACGGTCCGACGACGAGCGAAGGACGCCATGACCACCACTCCCAGCCCATCGCCGGGCTACGTCCCGACATTCGACGACCCGTACGACGGTTGGCTGTTCTCGATCGTCCAGAGCCTCTACGTCGTCCAGGCCGGCGCGATCGCCCCGCGCGACCGTGATCCCGACGCGCAGCCCGACGTCGCCGCGGCGCTCGCCGCGGTCACTGCGCGACTGGCCGCGGACGTTGGCAGCGTCGACGCGCTCCTGGCCGGGAACCCGGCGGGGAGCGGGCAAGCAGATCTGGTTCGCCAACTCGTCGCCTCCGCGACTCCGCCCGACGGACTCCTGCCCCTTCGCACCCGGGCCGTGCGGCTCACCGTGGACACCAGCGCGGAGTTCCTCACCTTCGGACTCACGCAACGGTTCACGGACGAGTACGAGGCCGTCTGTCGCGCCATTGGCACCGCGCAGACCGAGATCGAGGCAGACGACGCGCGCACCCTCGCTGGCGAGATGAACGCCATCTGGGAGGCAGACAAGGCCGCCTGGATGGACGACCTGGCCAAGACCGCTCGCGCCATCCTCGCCGCTCGCGGGCTACCGGAGACGGTGCCCGTCGACGTCGTCGACGTCGGACCCGCCGCCGAGCTCGAGCACGACGCCCTCGCGACCGAGGTCTTCGAGCTGGCTTTCGACCGCACCGCGATTCCGCGGGCGGCCGAGCCGGAGGCATGGGCGGACCCGGCGGACGCGACCTACACCGCAAGGGCCCGGCGGGTGCTTGCCGCCCGTGAACAGGCCGCGGCGCAGAACCAGGAGCCCCGATGAGCGTCACCGTCACGCCCGATGAAGAGGCAGAGCGGATCGGTACACGCCGCGCCGCCGGCCAGCTGGCTGAGCACGTAGGCCAACCCGTCACCCCTGGCGACGTTCGCGCCCTTGTCGCGGCCGGCGTCCCCGCGTAGCTACCCGACACCCAGGGGGCGGGGCCTGAGTGAGCCCTGCTCCCCTGTTGGCCGGTTCTGGAGGATGAGATCGGGGATGCATTTCGGCTTCATTTCTGTTATTCTAATAGTGTCAGCAAGCAAGGATCCCGGCTAGGAGAATCCATGACCCACTCACTCAACCTCACCAGCAACCAGGTCCAGGACCTGCGTGGCATCCTCATCTCCGCCGAGCAGGACCGCGCCAGTCTCCGCCGGCGCGCGTCGAGCGACGACGCGATCACGCTGGAGACCGCCATGGTCCATGCACGGCAGGCGGCCACCACGAAGCTCATCCTCGAACAGCTCGACCTGGACGAGGCCGAGCGAGAGGGCGCGGTCTCGAACCTGCGCCGCATGGCCGGGGCCACGCGCCTGGCCGTCACCCTCGGCACCGCGCCGCACGGGCTCGACTGGCTGTCCGTGGCCGTGGAGTGCGATGCCATCGCCGACCAGGTGAACATCGACATCAAGGCATCTGCTGCCACCGAGGGCTGAGCAAGAGGACCGGGGGCGCCGTCGGATGGCGGCGCCCCCCCCCCGGCGCCCACGGACGGCCCACGCGATAGCGTCGTCCCAGGCCGACTACCACAGCGGGTAAGGAGCCCACCATGTCCCAGAACAACGACCAGAGTCCCCAGAACGAAGTCCAGGGACATCGCTCGGGCGGTTGGTTCCGCCCCCCTGATCCTGGCAGGAGCGGCGATCGTCGCATTCGTAGTGGTACTCATGCTCATAGTCCCGTGGATCGAAGAGTCGATCTCGAAGATCTGACCGACCGCGTCGATCCCAGCAGCGACCAGGAGGAGATCGCGGGCCTGGTGCGAACGACGCTGGTCGACGCGGCCCGTCACGTGGCGGACGCGTGAATCCAGCGAGCGAGGTCCGCACGACCTGACCAGACTGGCAGCCATGTGCGGTAGGTACGCCAACGCGCGGCGAGACCAGGAGCTCGCTGACCGGTTCCACATCGCGGAGCTCATCGGCGGGCGCCTCGACCCGTCGTGGAACGTCGCGCCGACGCAGGACGTCAGGGCGGTGCTCGAGCGAGTCGAGGGCGGGCACGCGATGCGTCAGCTGCGCACCTTGCGCTGGGGCCTGGTGCCGTCCTGGGCCAAGGACATCAAGGTCGGGGCCCGCCTGATCAATGCTCGCGCTGAGACGCTCACCGAGAAGCCTGCTTTTCGCAAGGCCGCTTCGCGGCGGCGTCTGATCGTTCCCATGGACGGCTACTACGAGTGGCAGGCGCCCGAAGGGAAGGGCCGCAAGCAGCCCTACTACCTGACCGACCTCGACGGCGAGCCGCTGGCCGCGGCAGGCCTGTATGAGCTGTGGCCGGATCCAGCCAAGGACGACGGCGCTGACGACCGGTGGCTGTGGACGTTCACGGTCATCACGACCACCGCGACCGACACCCTCGGGCACATCCACGACCGCTCCCCGCTTCTGCTGCCCCAGGATCGATGGGACGACTGGCTCGACCCCGAGCTGACCGACGCCGGCGACGTCGACGCTCTCATCGCGTCGATACCCGAGCCCCACCTGACCCCCGTGAAAGTCGGCGTGGCCGTGGGCAACGTCCGCAACAACAGCCCCGCGCTCGTACACCCCATCGAGTGAACGTGGCTCGCCATATCCGAGGTAGCTGGCCAGGTTTGATCGGGACGGCTACCAGCGGGTGGCCGCGGTGGCCCCGGCCACCGCGCTACCCATCACTCGCTGATTGTCCCGTCCGGCGGCGTCCGGCTGCCCAGCTCACCGCCGGCGCCGCCAGGACCGTCACTGTCACCCAGGCCGCGGCCTGGGCCTGGCCGCCCAGCTCCCAAAGGAACCGGAACACCGCGACGCCAACCGCGGCTCGGACCAGCAACCACACAGCACCCCACAAGACCGCTCGACACCAGCTCATGACGCCCTCTTTCGCTACGCTCCCCGCTTTGTCCGGGGAGTCAGCGCGAAGCAGACCAGGTGCCGCAAGTTACCGTCGCGGTCTGAGTTGGGTCATCGAGTGCGGGCCAGCGACGGCGTTCCCGTGCTCTGCGGCGTGAGCTCCGCCGAAGTCTCCCGAGGCCCGGCGGGTGGCGAGCTCGGCGCTGGCTGCTCGTCCACGACGGCTCGGTCCTCTCGCTGGTCGACGTAGTTGGCCAGCCACGGGCCCATGCCAAGGCTCCAGGCCGCGAGCGCCACGTCGTAGTCCTCTGCGTGACCGTCGGCAGGACTATCGTCGCGCGGCCCGCCCTGGGAGGAGAATCCTGTCCATGCCGGACCTCGCTCCTCAGTCAGCAACCGCAGCGCGGCTGTACGCCGCCGCGAGGTACCACGCTCGCGCTGCTCTCGACCTCGCGCAGGCTCCGTGGGACGCACACAAGGCGCTCGACATAGCCACGCGCGCAGGGTCAGTCGTGGAGCTGCTCGCCAAGGCCCTTCTCGTGCACCACGACGAGAGGCTCGTCACCTACAGAGACGCTCACCAGCACCTGCTCGACATCGTCCTGCACAAGGCCGGCAAGCCCGCTCCTTCAGCATTCAGGCCGAACAAGCAGACTGTCGATGCCAGAGTCGCCGTTGAGCTCGTCCAGCGGCTTGGCCCAGACATCGATCGGCACGGCAGAGTTGCCAAGAACGTCCTCAGTGCTCGCAACGATGCGGTGCACATGGCGGTCCCGCGGGACCGCGCGGACCTCGAGGTGATGATCACGCAGATGAGCGACTTCGCCAATGCGATCCTCATGGCGCTCAAGCTCGAGGTGCACGATTTTTGGGGCGGGCACACGAGCGCCGTCCGCCAGCGGGTCGACGAGCACCATGCGGAAGTCCTCCTCGACGCACGGGCCGCCGTCGCTGCTGCCCAGCGCGCGTACGAAGACCTCCGCTCCTCGATCGGTCCAGAGGCATGGCCGGCCGTTCTTCTCGCGCTGCAGCAGCGCGTGCCTCAGTACACCGCCAGCGAGCTGAGCGCCGAAGTCGCCTGTCCTGCATGCACGAACCCCGCCAACATCAGCTGGTCGACGGAAGTCGAGGTCGACGTCGACCACGGGGAGACGATCTATTACCCGTACTACGTCCTCGATGGCCTGCTGTGCCCCGTGTGCTCGCTCCATCTGAACTCCGACCAGGTGGAGTCGCTCGAGCTTGAGGACATGCCCGACCTGGGTGAGATCGCGTCGGCCTACGAGGAACGTGAGTCCGAACGCCTCTACGAGCTCTGGCAATCACAGTAGGCGACAGCCGGCCCGGCACCGGTGTGCTGCCGGTGCGCTACGTGAGTCGCCTGACTTCGGCCAGCGGATACGGGGCGAGCTGGCCCGTGTCGTTGAACAGGATGTACACGAGGCCATCTTCGATCTGCTCGACAACGCCGTGATGGTTCGGCTTCGGCTCGCGCCCTGTCGCTCTGCGCATGATCTCGCGCAGCTGCGCCAGGCCCTCATCCAGGACCTCGACCTGTTCGCCGACTCTCACCTCAGCCATGACGCAATACTGCCTCACAGGCCGAGCCGGGCCTCGTCGACGGCACCAGATCACGTCGACCGGCAGCGCACGGCATGATGGCGGGCATGGACTTCACGCCGCAGATCCTCGCCAACTCCGGTCTGATGCACGCGTGGGCCCAGGGCGCCCACCGCATCCTGCTCGACGCGGACCGCAACGCGCGCGACCGGATAAAGATCGGGCGCCGGATGATCTATCTGATGGCGCTCGACCCCGACAACATCGCCGGCATCCCCGAGATCGGGACAGCGCCGGAAGCCCTGCCCGCCGAACTGCACGAGTGCTGGCAGCTCGCGTTCTCCGACGACGACGCTGACACCGACACCGACCGGCTAAGCGCCGTCCTGTACGTCTACGGCACTCTGCAGATGGCGGCGGCGGCGCTTGAGGGCGAGAAGATCCTGTACCGCGAACTCGGCTCGTCGACGCCAACCACCGGGTTGCTGGCCAGACAGTAGAAGCCGACCGCCCGGCAAGCATGACACCCAGCTCGTGGAGCCCCGCACCCTGGCCGACAGCGTCCAGACCGCGAGCGCCAATCTCTGTGGAGTCGCAGTGTGCGACGTCGTGCGCCTTGGCGAGCTGTGGGTCGGCACGGTCTCGACCATGCCGAGACCGTGCCGACCCGAGGGCTTCGGCTTTGCCTGGGTCTCGCGCTACCGCTCAGTGGTGAGCGCAAGTAGCACCGCCGACGTCGACCAGCGACATGCGGAGGCCGCGCACCTGTACGGCGTCAATCACCGACGGCATGAGATCTACCGCCCGGTGGGGTCGCCCGCGGCGGCACGGATCTGGTTGACCGGAAGGTCCAGGCCTGTCTCGTCGGCGGCCCTAACCATCCGCCCGATCACGTCCCGTGCTTCGCTGTAGTGCTCGTATCCCATCGCGGTCGCGATGTGCTCGGCCAGGTCGTGCGGCCCGCTGCTGTCGAAACCGTAGGACCACAGCTGTTCCATGGTCGCCGCCGTCCGCGGCAACGGGACCAAGGTTTGGCTGGGCAAGAGCACCAGGACCGGGGTGTCGTACTGCGCGGCGTCTGCCACGACCCGGGCGCCAGGCACCATGAGGTCCTCGTTGGGGCGAGCTGGCCACTCGGGCTGCTCGACCCCTCTGATGCGTGCCGGCCACTCGACGGCGAACCGGTCGATCCCGCGGGCCGTGACGACCGCGACGCGGTGTCCCTGAGGGTCGGTGCCGAACCACTGGTCCTTGTCCTCCTCGGTGCCGGTCGGAACGTCCTTGCGCAGCTGCGCGGCCAGCCGGCGCTCGTTGGCGGTCAGTGGCGCGCCGAAGCGCCGGTCGGTGAGCTGGTCGAGGTAGGCGCGCGTCCGCGGGCCGTTGACGTCGTAGGGGCCGCGGGGGATCCACGGCGGGCCTGGGTACCGGTAGAGGTTGTCGTAGCCGGTGAGCGACGTCGCGCGGTGGCTCATCAGCAGGATGCCCTCGGCGAGCGCCGTGTGGAGGACGGGGTCGGGGAAGTCGGCGTACTCGTCGACCTCGTACTGGAGCTCGCCGAGGTGGTCGATCGTCTCCAGGACGGTGGGCAGGTGGTCGTCCTGGATCTCGTATCGCTGGGCGAGGTCGGTCAGGAAGGCGCGGTCGTCCGCGGAGACGTCGGGCTGGACGACGCGGGTGGCGAACCGGTCGGGGTCGGGCCACTGGGCGTCGTCGTCTCCGCGCTGGGTCTCCGGCCTGGTGCGGTCCGGGCGCGGTGTCTGGTCACGTTGCTCGATGCGGGCCTTGGTCAGGTGGCCGGTGAGCGACGCGGCACTGCCCAGGAGATCGTCGCCGTGGCGCCCTCCGAGTTCCTCTGTGTAGTCCGCCAGGGCGCGGCTGCTGGCCACCACGCCGGTGACGTCCCAGTCGTCCAGGACCACGTCGATCTGCGTGGTGGTGTGATCGCGTGCCCGCTCGCGCAGCCAGCGCTCGACGTTCTCCACGGTGTAGGTGCCCTTGGCGAACACGTAGAACCTGTCGCCCAGGACCTGCTCCAGGTCGGTGAAGTCGATCCGCAGCGGGTGGCCCGGGTCGTCGTAGACGTCGCTCGGTCGTGCGTCCTTGCGGCTGGTGTCCTTCTTGATCAGGTTGGTCACGCCGAGCCACTGGCTGCGGTCACTCCAGTGCTCTGGCCGGTACTCGAGGAACACGGATCCGCTGATCGTGACCGCGGGCAGCAGCCGCATGAGCTCGGCGACCACCTCGGGCAGGTGCTGGTTGAGGGCGACGACCTGGTCCTCCAGGTGTCCGAGCACGACCAGGTGCTGCCCTCCGTCGTCCGGGTGCCGCTGCCAGACGCGGACGTGGACCGCTGCGGCCGCTGAGCCGCCCCAGTCGCTGTGATAGGCCATGACCGTGTCGACGATCTTGGCTGCTGGGCGGGTCGCCGGTCCCATGCCCACCAGTGACAGGGAAGTCTCCTGCCCGCGGCGTCGGGCGATCAGCGCCTCGACCGAGCCCTGGTGGATTGCTGTGGCGCGGCTGCCCAAGTTCGTCGCGGTGGGGAGCTGGCTCTCGGCCAGCTTCCGGACGCGCTGCTCGCTCACGCCCAGCATCTCGGCCACCGCTCGGATCGGTAGCCAACCAGGGATCTTCATAGCCACTCCACTCCATAGGGTTGTTTTAAGGAGACCCTAACTGGATTAAGTGAGTTGCGCTAGAGAAACCATGACTAGCCGGTTCTGGTTCTCTAGCGCAACAGGTGGCGCGACACTCGCCCGGGATCGCCCCCTGGGCGCTGAGCCTCGATCTGCGATCGCTGGGCGGGTGGCATCCGTCATCTCGTATGACAGTGCTACACTTCTCGTCATACACACCATCAAGGAGTCATCATGGCAGTTCTGAACATCCGAGTCGACGACCACGTCCGCGATCAGCTCAAGGAGATCGCCGAGGGCAACGGCCTCACTCTCAGCGAGTACGTCCGAAACCTGCTCATGGAAGCGGTCGTCCCGGTCTACGAGGCCGAGGTCGAGCACGGCAGCGAGCCCGCCGCGGAGAGCATGCGGATCGTCGACCGTCAGGTGCTCTCGCTCCTGCACCGGATCCTGGGTCGCGTGCTGCCGGAGGACGCGAACGACGTCGACGGCGACCGCGAGTACCAGCTGATGCGGGCGGAGATCCTCGAGGAGGGCTACACCGGCGAGTACTGGTACGAGACGGCCGGCTTCAGCACCGAGCTGTCGAAGCGGGATTGCGCGCGGGTCTCAGACATCCTGCAGATGTTCCGGATCATCACCTTCAGCATCGGCGACCTCGCGAAGGAGGGTGCGCCGGTCGACGAGAAGCTGGCACAGGACCTCGAGTTCGAGGGCTTCGACCACAACGATCCGCTCGAGGGCCACATGGCGAGCTACGTCAAGTTCCTGATGCGCGACGAGCGCAAGTGGACGGAGCTGCGACCGCAGCTCGAGCGCCACGACGAGGGCAACTCGCACATGCCCATGCTCGACGTGTACCTGCGGATGCTGACCGAGTACCGGCGCATCAAGGACAGCCGCGAACGTGGGTCCGGCCGTCTGGGTTACATGCTGTCGCTGGACGAGCTGAAGCAGCTCGCCGATGCGCAGACGCACCCCTCTCACCGCCGGAAGGCACAGGACTGACCGATGGCCGAAGTCTCCAAATACGAGCCGCGTCATGCTAGCCTTGGGGCATCACGACCGGTTCCGCCTACTTCGGTAGGTCCAGGGCCGGTCTTCATTTTTCCCGGACGGTCCGCATGCACGACGAAGTGAAGGCGTACCGGACGTACGACGAGCAGGTTGAGCCGCTCGTCCAGCGGGGCATGGATGTTGGCGACCATGACGCCGCTGTCGGCGTGCTGCAGCGGATCAACTACTACCGCCTCAGCGGGTACTGGTATCCGTTCCGGCAGCAGACCAGCACCGGCCGCGGCGACGACTTCTACCCTGGCACCCGGCTGGACGACGTCGTCGCGCTCTACGAGTTCGACGCCAGGCTCAGGGCGGCGACCTTCTCCGTGCTCGCGCCGATCGAGCTCGCGTTCAGAGCCTTGCTCGGACACGAGCTGGGGCGCATCGACCCGTGCGCCCACCTCGATCCCGCTCTACTCGGTCCCACCGCACGCGACCGCACCGGCGGGGAGAGTGAGTCGTATCGCCGGTGGCGTGACGGCTACGAGCGGGAGCTCGGGCAGTCGCGCGAGGACTTCGTCGCGCACCACCACGCCAAGTACGGGAGCAAGCTGCCCGTCTGGGCCGCGGTCGAGCTGCTGGACTGGGGTGCGCTCTCGTATCTGTACGGTTTCGCACCGCGCGACGTCCAGGACTCGATCGCCGACGTGTGCGGCCTGCGCAGCCCTCAGCTGGCCAGCTGGCTGAAGACGCTCAACCTGCTGCGGAACAGCTGCGCGCACCACGGCCGCCTCTTCAACCGGGTCCATACGATCAAGCCCAAGCTGCCCAGGGTCGGAACACACCCCGATCTCGATACCGCAGCGACGCAGTGGAGTCGCACCTTCGGCCAGCTGACCATGATCCAGTTCCTGCTCGACCGGCTCGAGCTCGGCCGCATGAGAATGCTTCCCGCGGTGGTCAAGAGCTACCCCCAGGTCACGCTGATCCCGCTCTCCCACTTCGGTGCCGAGCGAGACTGGCAGACCGCGAGCCCGCTCTGGAGCCCGTGAGCACCCGTCCGAGGCAACGCCTGACGGCGGGCAGCTGGTCGTCAGATCGAGCGTTCCCGGACGGTCGTCACGCGCTCAGACGACGCGCGACCGATACTGGCTCGGTGACGACCGATGACGATTGGTTCGTGGCCGAGAGCGCGGCGATGGCCCCGCACGAGATTCGGCAGAGGTACATGGCCGAGCATCGCCCAGGAGACGACGAGCCGGTGGCGATCCAGCGGCGCCGGCTGGAGAAGGTGGCACTGATCCTCGAGACGTTCGCGTTCGACGAGGTCGGCGAATCTGCCGACGCTCGGGCCGCGATCCAGTACCTCCGGCTGGAGTCGATCGAGCAGTACCGCGGGCCCGGCGCGACGGCGCCGTCGGCTGCGGAACTCGGGGAGCGCATCGATGCGCTCGAGTGGCCGGCCAAACCAGCTTGACCGCGCAGAGGGCCGGCTCTACATGCCGACCCTCCGCGCGGCACCGGGCACGCTGGCTCTGCTCAGACGCCGCTGTTGCCCGCCGCAATCTGGAGCGGCTCTGGGCCAGGCCTGACTGCGAGCCGCTCTTGAATCCATAGGGGCAGCGGCGCGATCGCCAGTGGGATGGTCGGGGTGTCTCCGGGCAGGTACTCCCGGCGCTCGCCGCTCTCGGGGTCGACGACGACGGAGTACGGGGCCACGACGTACCCGGCGCCCGCCCGGACATCGATGTCCGGGCCGAGGGCCGTGGTGCCGCCCGACGACGACGGCACCTGGATGCCCTCCGGGGCCAGGAAGTAGAGGTGCCGGCCGCCCGAGGGCGTGTGCACGTAGAACGTGGCGGGGATCGTCTCGCCCAGCTGCTCGGCGAGCGCTGTGAGCGAGGAACGCTTGCCTGCGTTGTCGGGGGTATCCGCGAAGTCGTCGTCCAGCACGATGACGCCCGAGGGGCCGCACGCCACGCCCACGTTCGCGCCGTCGTCCGGCCAGGACGCGGCAACCTGCTCGGGAGTGCTCACCAGCCGATCACCCCAGCCGGCGGCCGGTACCCGACCGCCAGGCGGCAGTGGGAACACGGTCAGTCCACGGTGCACGGCAGCGAGCGCCGCGGAGGCGGTGACGGCGCCTTGCCAGGACTCGTCGAAGGCGGCGCGCTCGGCGGCCTGGGCGGGGGTCGCGGTGGCGGTCTCGCACACACACTCGGCGTAGGGGCTGCAGCCGTCCTCGCAGCCGCCGCAACCACCGCCGCACTCCGGGCAGCCGGTGTGTGCGCAGCCTTCCTCGTCGAGGTCGTGGAAGCTGCCACAGCGACCGCAGTACTCCGCACCGTCGTCGGGGTGGTCGGAGGCGATGGAGTAGTCGGGGTGGGCGCCGTCGGCGATCGCGACGGCCTCGGTGTACGTAACGCCGAGGCGGGCCTGGAGCTCGCGGGCCTGGTTCTTGCGTGCGTAGTTCTTCACCATGGTGCTGGTCCTCTCGCACCGACGTGCCCGTGATCCGCCGGCGTGCTTGGAGCCAGGCAGGTGGGTGTCTTGGGTTCTGATCCGAGGGACCTTCGGGGCCGGGCGGTGGCTGGTCACGGGCCGGCCACCTGCACTCCGGGCCCTGAACCAGGGCCACGACCACACCATAGCGAGGGCCACTGACAGCCGGCGGCCGGGCGTGCGGGATGTCCGCGAGCGCCGGGTCGGCGGGGCGCCGGCCTGGCACCGCTCACCCGGGCCGGCGTTCAGCTGGTCGGCGGGCGGACGTCGTCCGGGCGCAGGTCTGGGCGCGCCCGGATGAAGCGGAGCGGGTGTCTGAACGAGGTAGAGTCCCAGGCTGCGTCCGCACTGACCTCCACGACCAGCGGTTCGACACGGGTGAGGTCGATGTCGGCGCGTGGGCCGCTGAAGCGTCCGAACGTGGTCGAGCGCACACGTACCGGCCATGGATGCTCGCCGGCCGCTGGCACCAGCCACGGCACCAGCGACGCTCGCGCCGTAGGCCCCAGGGGCCCGGTCCTGCCGACGATCCGCAGAACGCCGTCCACGGGCAGCCCGGCGACGACCTGCTGTGGGGCCCGCACCGAGCCGATGACTGCGGCGCACACCACGTCGTGCGCGCGTCTGGCCTTCACCTTCAGCCACCGGCGGGCGCCGCCGGCCGGGTACGGGTCGGCTCCGCTCTTGATCATCAGCCCTTCGATGCCCACCGCGGTGTAGCTCCGGAACCACTCGGCAGCGACGGCAGCGTCGGAGGTGATGAACGAGAGGTTCAGCGGTGGAGCCCAGCTGGCGGCCAGCTGCTCGAGGTGCTCGCGGCGCTCGTCGAAGGGGTGGTCACGTAGGTCGACGTCGTCTTCAGCGAGGAGGTCGAACGCGGCCAGCGACGCTGGGTGCTGGCGCGCCAGGACGTGCGCGCTGCGCGGTCCGCGGGCCATGCGCATCTGCAGGAGCGGGAAAGCCAGTCGGCCCTCGTCCCAGATGACGAGCTCACCGTCCAGGACGGTCCCGGGGGCGAGCTGAGCTTCGGCCGCGGCGGAGATCTCGGGAAACACCGGTGTGAGGTCGGTGCCGCGGCGAGACCACAGGCGCGCGGCCGCGTCGTCGCGCACGATTGTGATTCGAAAGCCATCCCACTTCGGCTCGTACCGCAGCAGCGCGCCGGGAGCCGGGAGCCGTTCGACGGAGCGCGCGAGCGCTACCTCTACCGGGCCGGAGAGCCCGGGCGGCAGTGCCATGTCAATCCGGCGTCGGCTGGTTCGTAGTCATCGGCGCCCCCTTGTCGCTAGATCCACGGTCGCGCGCGGACAGCGGCCGCGCATCCGGGAGCTGAAAGGGTCGCTGGCCAAAGCGGGCTCAGCTCGCTCGAGCATGAGGTTCAGGAGGTGGACGGCGGCTGCGGCGCAGCCCCGTCCCGTCCAGGCTCACGCTGGCCCTCTGCCCACCCGACCACGCGCACCATGCTTACTGCTCACTGGTGAGCGCAAAGGGTGCCAGCCGCGAGCGCCGCATGAAGTGCGGTGCTCCGTAGGGACTCAGCTCCGGCGGAGGAGGCGGTCCATCCAGGAGCGAGTCGGCTTGTCGTCCCACCACAGCGGCTTGCTGGTGGACAGGTACCAGCCGTGGCTGCTGCCGTCGCGGGTCACGACAATGTACGCCTCGTCTCCGAACACGGGAGTCGGGAACCGTGCGGTGCCCTCCCCGAGCGGCACCCACCACCCTCGTGCAGTCTCACGAGCTCGGCTGTCATCGAGCGCCACGTTCGAGGCGACGATGCGTTCGGCGAACCACTCGGGCCGTTCGCGCAGTTCTTCCTTCACCAGGTCGAGAGCTTCCACCGTCGTCGTCGGTGTCGTGCCGGTCATCGAAGTCTCCGTTTCCTGGGTGCCGGGTCTGTCAGGAGTAGTGGCCCAAGTCCTGGGCTTCTGGTGCGTTGTCGAGCGTAGCTGGCCGCTCCTGGGTACAGAGCGGCCAGCTGCGGTGGCATCAGGAAGAGAGGAACGCGCCGCAACGAGGGCAGGTGTCCTCCTCTGAGTTCTTGGTGACCCGGGCCGCATGGCCCCGGAGCGCGCAGAAGTCCGCGGGCGCGGTGCGCTGGCACGGGGTTGAGGCGGGAACCTCTCCGTCCGTTCCGGTCGCCCAGTCGACCCAGACGTTTCCCCTGCTGCCGACCTGACTCCGGATGGCGAAGGCGCGCTCGGCGAACTCGCCGTCGGTGATGATGCCCGTCTCCCCCGGGCGTAGGGCGCCAGCCGTTGTGGTCATGGCCGGCTTGGTCGCCGGGGCGCGCACCAGCTCGACATCCAGCAGGACGAGCATGTCCAGCACCGCGGACACCTGCCCGTCGAAGACGTCGTCGCGATACGTGAGCCCCGCGTGGGTCGTGGTCGTGATGGTGCAGGACAGGTCGCCCGCCTCGTACAGCTTGACGCTGACCTCCCTCGACCTGACGTCCACGTCGGCGCACTCGATCTCACGCATGTCGAAGAGCGCGACGGCGTGCTCTCCGCTCCGGCGGACGGTCCGGTAGCTCAAGTGAAAGCTGTCCGGCGCGACGGACTGCAGCGAGCGCGCCAGGACGGGCGCCTGCTCCTCGAGGCTGATGTTGTGCTCGGTCGTGGTGAACATGCTGCTCCCTCTCCATTGCCCTGGGTGCGGTGCTCACCGCTGGTCCCAGGGGATGCCGTTGGCTTCAATATATGTTATTCTAAGAGTGCCAGCAAGTGCTAGCCCGATAGGAGCCCACCATGGTCACCACCCGCCCCCTCGACCACGACGAGACCGAGGCGCTCGCAGCCGCGCGCCTCGTCGCCCTCCAGCACGCCCCGTACCTGGCCACCGCGCTGTTCGCGATGCGCCCGGTCGCCGCCGAAGGCCTCGGCACCTTCGCCGTGGACGGGGCATGGCGGCTCTACCTCGACCCCGCCACCCTGCGCGAGTGGGGCGCGGAGCACGCCGGTGGCGTGCTCCTGCACGAGGCAGGGCACCTGGTGCGCGACCACTCAGGCCGCAGCCGCGCGCTCGGCAGCCGCGTCGACCACGACCGCTGGGGCCTGGCCACGGACGCGGCGATCAACGACGACCTCATCGAGGCAGGCATCCCGCTCCCCGGCTCCCCGGTCACCCCTGCCGCTCTCGGCCTGCCCGACGGCGGCATCGAGGAGGCCTACTACCACGCGCTCACTCCGCCCGAGGGGGAGGAACAGGATCAGGCGAGCCCGGAGGCGGAGGACGGATACGGGTGCGGCTCCGGAGCCGGGGACAAGCCCGCCCCGTGGGAACTGGGACTGGACGACGACGCGGCCCCTGGCCTGGACTCCGGCCAGGTCGAGATCGTGCTGCACCGCGTAGCACACGACGTCGTCAACCACATCGAGGCCAAGGGGCGTGGCTCCGTCCCTGCCGGGTTCGAGCGCTGGGCGATCCGCGCGCTGACGGCTCCGGCACTGCCGTGGACCAAGGTGCTCGCGGGCATGGTCCGCCACATCGCAGCCCTGACCACAGGCAGGGTCACCTACTCCTACTCCCGACCGGGTCGCCGACGCGTCCCCGGAATCGTCATGCCCGCGATGCGAGCGCCGCGCCCGCGCGTCAGCGTCGTCGTCGACACCTCCGGCAGCATGTCCGAGGGCGACCTCGCCGCCGCACTCGCCGAGGTCCAGGGAGTCCTCAAGGCGGTCGGCGGGACAGTCCGGGTCCTGACCTGTGACGCGGCCACCGGCGACGTCCAGACGATCCGCAACGCGGACAGCATCCGCCTGACCGGCGGCGGCGGTACGGACATGCGGGTCGGCATTGCCGCCGCCGAGGCCGACCGCGAGCGGCCTGACGCGGTCGTGGTCATGACCGATGGCTACACCCCGTGGCCGCAGCAGCCGACCCGGGCCCGGCTCGTGGTCGTGGTGATCGGGAACACGACCGCTCAGGCCGACGTACCCGCGTGGGCGCGCGTGCTGTCGGTACCCGCATCCGACTGACCCCAGGGGCGCCCTCCCGGCAACCGGTCCGAGGGGGCGCCCCGAACGGGTCGCCACAGGGCGCTCGTCGCCACGCCACGGCGAAGGCCTCTGTGGGTGGCCGGCGTCCAGCTCGAGCCGCACGGCCGCAGGCAGCTCGCCGAACTCCGGTGTTGAGCACGCTGACATGTTTCTGTTATACTGGGAGTGTCAGCAAGCATTCACGAAAGGGAGCACCATGAACCTCGACCACCTGCCGTCCGACCTGGCCGACTACGCGTCGCAGGTCGCCGCGAGCGCCGGGATGGCGCTGCGCGAGGTCGTCGACGTCGTCGGCGAGGCCGGTCCTGAGACGCCGCCGCTGCGGGCGCTGCACGCCGGTTGGGCCTGCCCGAGCCGGGACGGAGAGCGGCGATGAGCGCGACGTGGTTCGACCTTGGCGCGCGGCTGCGCGCGGCGCACGACGGCGCGCCCACTCAGGTGGCTGCGTACAGCACGAGCCTTCCCGTCAACGCACCGGTGGCGGTGCTGACCTGGCGCGAGGGCGGGCAGATTCACATCGAGGCGACCGACGGCCGCGAGGTGGTTGCGGCGGCTGGGCCCGACGCCCTCGCCGCGCTGACCGGGCTCGGTGTGCGGCTCGGGGCGGTGCACCGGACCCTGGTGGTCGCCGACCGTGCCACGGTGAGCGACCTCGCGACGCTGGCCCGGACCGCTGGGCACGAGGAGTCCGCTTCGGTGATCGGCTGGTGGGACCAGCGCGCCGACCACCCCGGTTCGGGCGCGGTGCACATGGTGGTCCCCGCGGCGCGGGCACGGTGGGTGCTGGGCGTGGCTCCTGAGCGGGAGCAGCAGCTCGGGACCTGGATGGAGTGGCTGGGGGTGCAGAGCGAGGGTGCTACCGGCCTTCTGGAACTGGCGACGATCACGTCGGGCGGGCCGGTCCTGCCCGGCCTGCTCGTGATGGCCGAGGCTGACTCGCGCTCGTGGAAGTACCACGTGGAGCGGATCACGACCAAGGGCTGGGACTGGCGCACCTCCGACACCCGCAAGGAGGCCGCGCTGGGTCTGGCGACGCGCAACGACGCCACCGAACTGTTCGAGTCGCTGCGGCTTGGTGACCCGATGGTCGCCGCCCGCGAGGCGTGGCGCGGCCAGGTAGTGACCGGGCACGTGGTCTCGCACGACGACGCGCACCTGGTCGTCGAGGCCACTGCTCCCCTGTCCCGGCTCCGGGCAGGTGCTGAGGTCGCCGGGTGGTCCGGGGACCCTTCCCAGACCGAGGCCGCGATCCAGCGGCTCGACAAGGCGCGCATCGTGTCGACGAGCATGAGCCCGACGGCCGTGCTGACCCTGGTCCTGACCGACTGCATCACCAGGCCCGGACAGTTTGCCCCGGGTCAGGAGGTCACGCTGCGTCCAGCCCCGGTCTCCGACACCGTTCAGCAGCGCCGCCGCATGGGCATGTCCTCGCGCTACAGCCGGTCGGGCAATTGGCTCGCCGGGCGGGGGAAGCCGACCGTTCGTCGCGCCGACGTTCCGTTCGACGTCCTGCTCGCGGCGGCGGACGACTAGGGATGCGCGATCCGAGAGAATCTGTTAAACTAAGAGTATGAGAACAGCACCCGGAAGTGTCGCGACGAAGGCACCGGCCACCCGGCCGGTGCCCCGCCCGGCCGCGCACACCAAGAACCCGACCCTGGCCCGGGCGCTGTACGCACTGTGGTCCGGCGACCCGGCCGTCGTGGTGGACTCCCCTCCCGGGGCTGGCAAGACGCACCTCATCACGAACCTCGCCGAGCAACTGCACCGGCGCGCCGGGATGAGCGTCGCCATCGCAGCCCAGACGCGCGCACAGGCCTACGACGTGGCCAACCGCACCGCTCGCACCGGCGCGCCGGTCACGTTCCTCGGCAAGGTGGGCGCCATGCGCCCGACCGAGCTGGAGCAGGGCGTCACCTTCGCCTCGACCCGCTCGATGCGCCCCGACGCTGGCATCGTCGTGGCGACCACCGCCCGCTGGCTGGTCACCGACCCCAACCGGTGGCGCGCCGACGTCCTGCTCGTCGACGAGGCCTACCAGATGACCTGGGCCGACTTCGGGGCGCTGGGCGCGCTCGCCCGCGACACCGGGCAGGTCGCACTCGTCGGCGACCCGGGCCAGATCGACCCGGTCGTCGTAGCAGACACCCGCCGCTGGCAGCGGTGGGCCTCCGGCCCCCAGGTCCCCGCACCCGCCGCGCTGCGCGCCGCCATGGGCGACGCCGTGACCGTGCTGCGCCTGCCCCAGACCTGGCGACTCGGGCCGGACACCACGGACCTCATCCGCGCCCTGTACGACCTCGACTTCACCTCAGCACGCCCCGCACGATCCGTGCTGGCACCCACCGCCCTGCCCGAATACGCCGCCCACCCCATCACCATCACCAGCGGCGTGGCCGACCCCGCACTGATCCTCACCGCCGCCGACCTGGCACGAACCTTCGCCACCGGCAGCGCCACCGTCCGCACCGACGACGCCTCCCACCCCGTCACACCGAGCAACATCGCGGTCATCGCACCCCACGTGGAGCAGACGACTCTCCTGGCCGCTGCGCTCGCCGACCTGCCCGACATCTTCGTCGGCACCATCAACCAGGCCCAGGGCCTCGAACGCGATGTCGTCATCGCGATCCACCCCCTTGCGGGCCATCCGGTGGCCGAGGAGTTCGCCACCGACCTCGGTCGGATGTGCGTGGCGCTGTCCCGTCACCGGGCACACCTCGCCATGGTCACCGACGACCGAACGCCCGCCGTCCTTGCCCGGGCACTGCGCGACAACCCTGACAACGCCGCCGCACGCGCTCACCAGACGATGCTCGCGCGGCTGCTCGACCCTCCCCCACCGCCACCATGATCTCCGACCGAGGGGGAGCACCCCACCACCGCCCTGCGTGATCCTGCCCGGGTCACGCAGGGCTCCGCCGGGCCAGCCGCTCGAGGAGCTCGAGTTCAGCGCCGGCGGCCGGCCGCCGTCCGGCACGAAGTCCGCCGGCGACGGCAGGTCTACACGCTTCTCAATCCGTTCACCGTCCAGCCCGTGCGACCGCGCGATCAACCCCGCGGCGCAGGCCGGCGCCCGACGAGCAACCCACCCGTCCCACCGACGACTCGCCAGGAGGCGATTCCATTGCCCACACCCACATCCCCGACCTACCGTGTCCCCGTCCGGGCTGACAACGGCAGGTACACCCGCACGCGCGGTTGCCCAGAGGTCGAGCTCTTCCCTCACGTCAGCCCGGACAACACCTCGGAGGCAGGCGCATGAAGACCGCCGACTGGAACAAGTTCGCGGCCGCCCTGCAGGAGTGGCTGGCCAACAACGGCCCGCAGATCGTCGTGCCGGCCGCGGCGACCGTCGAGCTCGACGGCGCCACCTACCCCCCTGGGCGCCCGGTGCCAGGAGATCCTCGCCGCGGCGCGCGCCGGCGAACTCACTCCCCGCCAGATCGACACCCTGACCCACCTCGGGCAGAGGCCGTCGTTCCGCGAGCTGCTCGACCGGCTCGACGAGTGGGTTGCCGAGCACGGCACCGCCCAGATACCCCAGGCACAGGTCGTCACTGCACCCGACGGCAGCACCTACAAGCTGGGCCGGCAGGCCAACCAGATGCGCGACCGGTACACCCGCGGCACGCTGTCGGTCCCGCAGATCGTCGCGCTCGAGCAGCGGCCAGGCTGGACGTGGGGAATCTGGTACGAGCGCGCCGACCGGGTCGCGGCCTACCTGGCCGACAACGGTTCGCTGGACGGCCTGTACAACCACGACCGGGTGCTCTACGCGTGGCTGCAGCACCAGCTGCGCGCCGACCTCAAGCCCGAGCAGGCCAGCCGGCTGGCCGAGCTCACCGGCGATCATGACACCCGGTCCCACCTCGAGGTGTTCATCGACGACGTCCAGGCGTGGCTCGAGCAGGACGACCAGCGGACCCTGGCGGACCTGAAGGTCAGCGTCACCTACACCACGCCGGACGGGACCTCCGTGCTTCTCGGTAAGAAGGCTGCGAACTACCGCAGCCGGTACAACACCGGCAAGCTCGCCCCCCAGGACGTCGAGCTCATCGACGCCCGGCTACCCGGCTGGGTATGGACCCGTGCCTGACGTACCTCAGCGCCACGACAAGCTGGTCACTGCAGTCCGCCGTCGCGCCGGCGCCAAGCCGTTCGTAGCCGGCATGCCCGGCGACTCTTCACTGACGGACCTGCCACAGCTCACCCCACTCGCGGAACCTCCGTCGACGATCGCCCAGGAGGTGCACTGATGGACCTGACCGTGTGGGACGCGACCGCGGTACGGGAACTGTTCTGCGTGCTCTACGGCGGGCACCGTGACAGCCACGGCGAGTGGCACCCCAACGTGCACGAGGCCGCGCGCCGGCGGCGCGTCTCGGTGCGCACGGTGCAGCGTTGGCTCAAGGCGCGTGACGACGGCCAAGCCTCGATTCCCCCGGCCCAGCTCGCCGCGATCACAGGGCGCCGGCGCGTGCGCCGATCGGACCTACGTCGCGAGGAACTGCAGAGGATGCGCCAGAAGAAGATGCTCGAGCGCGAAGCCCTCGGCCGCGGCCGCGGAAATCTGCGCGCGGACTACAGCGAGACTGGGTGGCTCGAGCCCCACGTCGTCCTGGTCCTCGAGGACACACAGCGGCCACTGCGACGTATCGCCGTCGTCAAGGACTCGCAGACCGCGCGCCGGCGAGCTACACGCGGCGCGACGGTCGTCGACGTCTCGGTCGCCCGGAACAAGTTCCTGGCCGAACGCACCAGGTATGAGTACCTCGAGGCGGTAGGCCCGTGGCGGATCATGCTCCCCGGGCGCTCAGTTCCGACCGGGCACACCCAAGTCTGGCTCGCGAGTGCACCGCTGCCGACGACCCCTCTCAACATCGACGAGTAGATCAAGTTCCGCGTCCAGGCCCCGCCAGGCGACGTCGTGACCATCGCCTCCCCGTAGACAACAGCCACGTGACCAGAAGGATGAGCAGATGACCCAGCAGTGGATCGGCAGGCAGTTCGTCACTCGCTCGAAGCACCCCGAGGAAGCTGGACGAACCATCCAGGTCCTCAAGCAGAAGACGCCCGCCGCGTCCCTGTCGTTCGTCGTGCAGAACGTCGCTCACCCCGCCAACCCCAGCCTGGTCGGGCGCGAATCCACTGTGAGCGCCAAGACACTGAACAGTGCCTGGCTCCCCGTCGAGACCCCTGCAGGCCCAGGAGGCGGAACTTCGTTTGTCTCGCTCGACGAACTCCTAGCCAAAATCCAGGCCGAGCACGACCAGGAACACCCTGACGAGCACGCTGGTTGCCACACGCTGGTCCTGCTTGCGGGCATCCGTGCCGCACTGATCGCCTGCGACAAGGCCTCTACCGGGTCCATCGCCCCAGCGGCCATACGTGAGGCGATCGCCAGCGGTATTCGTGCCTCCTGAGCTGGAGTCTGAGCGACATCGTCGCAACAGAGGATCAGGGCGCAATCAGAACATCGTGCATCTCCAGCATCACGCTCCTGTCGTGCTCCGATGGGTCGCGCACACCACGGAGTCCCGCATCGCCTGTTTTCTGCAGCGGCGACCGTTGGTATTGGTCCCGTCGCAGCGGTGCCCCTCGCATATCGCTTCGTACGACACCTGGCCGTTCTCCCAGGCCATGACGACCTCCGCGGTCGCCTCGCAGCCTCGCTGCCCACACGGCTTCGGCCTGGTCCAGTACGGATACGCACGGATGCACCAGCTCGTGCCCACGAATGCGATGTACATCGTCTGCCGAGTGGCAGCGATCGTGGCGGCGTCGGTGCCGCGACGCGCATGGTCGTGAGCGGCGCGAGCTGAGAGATAGGCGTGGTCGCGCTCTGTTGCCGGGTCGCGCGGCGGCGGACCCAGATGCCAACCGCGCTGATCTGAGATTTCGAGCTTGTCGTTGATCATCCCGAGAGTCTCTCGACCTCTGTCAACGTGAGCCGACGTCGACGTGTACGAGCCGACGACCTCTAGCCAGGAAGGCAAGGGGTCACCAGGACTGGCTCCACCCGTCACGACTCAGGGCTGTCCGGCTCGTCGGGGCGGTGCAGGTGGTGGGCGGTGCGGTGCGGCCGTCTCTCACCGCGCGGACGCTTCGGGTGCAGCGACGGGATTCCCACGGTTGGCCCATAGCTGGCCGCGCGACCCTCGGCCGACGGCGGCACGGCGCCGGTCGCCTCATCCGGGACAGGTGCACCGGCCTCACTTGCTGGGCTTTCGCCCTGCCCGGACAGCCGCGACAGCTCCTCGAGCACGGCCTCCGGTGACATGCCGGAGAGAAGTCCCAGTGCCCCTGTGACGTCCATGCGCAGCGCCATCACGCCCGTCAGCTGCTGCTCGACGTAGCCGATCGGGCGGCCCAGGAGCTCCGCGATCTGGCCGGCGGTCAGCCCGCGAGCGCCGATGAAGGCAGCCAGAACCCTGGCGAGGTTGGGCTCGTGTGGGTTGCTCATCCGTGAGGGTACGCATCGACGGCACGGCCGCGCGACGGCAACCGTGCGAGATCTCGCCGAGCAGCTGCACGCCGCCGGTCTGCGGCTCTGCTGCGCCGGATGGTCTGTCCTTTACCGCTCACTAGTGAGCGGTAAAGGAGAGCGGCCGCGAGCGCCGCGATGCGCCGTGTAGCGCGCGCCGCTGTTCCGAAGCTGGTCCTCAGTGCTGTGTGGACGTCAGCGCCGGGCCTGCTCTGTTTCCGTGGGGCGGAAGATCATGCGGAGCACGAAGCTGGCGAGGGTCGTCAGGGAGATGAGGATGGCTGCGAGCAGTGCCGCTCGGGGTATATCCAGGCCGGTCCCTCCCCCCAGCGGTATCAGGACTTCCGTGCGGGTCAGTATCTGGTGGTCGGCGAGCCACTGCGCAACCTGGGGCCATGACGACCACAGCCAGAGGATCCCGCCACCAATCAGGATGGGGACGAGGATCATCGACCACAGCTCGTAGTCGTCCTGACGGCCGGGACCGAATTTGCCGGTCATCGTGTGCCCCCGTCCGGTGAGAGCCCCCATGAGTAGCTGACGTGCTTGACCTCCATCGGGAACTGGCAAGCGTCGAGCTCGCTGCTGACCTTGGCCAGATCCCAGTACGACTGCTGCTGAACTTCGTGGATGGTCGGAGGGCGGGTGACCAGCACCTGTCCGGCGGTCAGGGGGTAGGCGACGAGGTCCTGATCGCCGTTGTCGAGGAGCGTCACCCGCTCGATCCCGCGGTCGGACAGAACGAGAGAGTCCAGGTCCTCGACGTCGTAGACCCACGTCGGCAGGTCGGATACGGTCTGGCCGGCTCTCCCCATCCCCGAGTGCCGGAGGCGGTGCTCAGTCCTCGTCGTCATGCGGCCACCGCCTCGGCAAGCTGCCTCACCTTGTCGGGCTGGAACCCCGCCCAGGAGTCGTGGTCCGTCACGACGACGGGGGCGCCTAGGTACCCAAGGTTCTTCAGCTGGGCGAGGGCTTCGGGGTTGGCGTCCAGGTCGACCGGCGTGTAGTCGACGCCGATCCGATCCAGCAGCTTCTTCGTCGCGTCGCACTGGACGCAGGGGCTCTTGGTGTACACGGTGACCTTCATGCCTGGCTCGCTCCACCGCGCGGGGCGGCCTGGGGCCGCCCGGACGTGACGGTCGCCTTGAGTTCCTCCAGCTGCGCGAGAACCATGCCGAGAAGGAACTCTTCCGCCGGGACCAGGCCGAGCTGGTCTCGCACCTCCTGCACGGTTCTCACCTCGTCGCGAACGTGGGCAGGCCACAAGAGGGATGACACATAGAGCCGCCGATGAACCTCCTCGGCCGATAGGCCTCGAGCGTTGACGATCCACTCACCGTCGACGAGCAACGGAGCGGGCACACGCAGCGAGAAGGGTTTGAGGAACTCCAGCCCCAGTCCGACCATGAACCCAGCGATCACCCCCAGCAGGAACGCGCCGAGCACGGCCCAAAGCAAGGCGTCGCCGGGACGCCCGAGCACGATTGTGACGGCGATGATGGTGATCATCATGGCCGGTTGCTGGATCGCGCCAATGACCCGGTTGCGTGCGAGATTGCGCCGGCGAGTGTGTTCGTCGAACCCTGGATGGACAACGACAACAGAGGTCTCTCGTGCGAACACTCCAGCGTGCGGAGCGTGTACGCGCTCCTGGGTAGGCCCGGTGGGCATGGGGTGACCCGTGAGCACTGGGACCAGGTGGACCACCCACGTCGGAGGGGCGACCGTGTGCCGAGCTCCTCCACGAGGGAAGGCCTTCACCCAGGTGCCATGGCCTGCCCAGCGGCGTTCGGCGGGTGCGGATGTAGTTGGCGTCGTGACTGGCTTGTTGCTGGTCATGCTCTCCTCCGGTGTCTCGGTCTCGTCTGGGACAACGGCGCAAGATCTGGTGCGTGTGACATGGGTGGCCGACTTACTCGAGACCTGCAGCGGCTCATGCCGCTGACCTGGGCGCGGGCTGCCCCTGCAGCTTTTCGGCCCGCAGGGTTTCGTTGGCCCGCAGGGCGCCGAGTAGGTCGCTGCGCTTGGCGCGCCAGAGACGGCGCGAGAACGGGTTGACGTGCTCGTACCCGGTCTTGGCCAGCGCTTCCCGCACAGTCGCCCCGCCGTCGGCGAGCTCCTGAACGGCCTGGACGAACTGGGCTTGTTCAGAGAGTCGTCCGCCGCGCGGAGAACCCACGCGAGCACGCTGCTTGAGGCTGGCGCGCCATGCAGCCGGGTCGGTGACCAGGTCGCGTTCCTGGGCGGTCAGGCCGCCGCGCATTCCGACACGAGGCACCTGGGCACCTTCGCTGCTCAGAGCGTCAGCCAGACAGTCGCGGACCACCGGGCACGCCGCGCAGATGGTCCGCTGCTTGCGGACCTGGGCCCGGGTCGGGGCACCGTCCTTCTCATGAAACAAGGGGTCCTGCCCGCACTCAGCCCGACGATGCCAGCCGGGCCGTGCCGGCCGGCGCGCACCGAGGACGAGTTCTGCCCACGCAGCGAGCAGCTGCTCGCGAGCAACGTTCTTGATCGGCGGCCGATATGCCGAAGGGTTCATCATCTTGCGGTCCCCCTCTGGGTGTGGACGGCACCTCAAGCAGAGCCGGGCCCGGTCGCTGGAGACGCACAGATCGGGATCGAACCGGTGTGCCGTGCGCCGAGAGCCGTCTCCCTCATGCGGAAGCACCGACCAGCTCGTTGTCTGGTTCAGGCTCGGGACGGCGGACCTCGACGACGTCGTCGCTCGGGAGCGAAAGAGTCCCGTCCGCGCCGTCGTCGTCACGCCACGCGATCGAGACGTAGCCGTCCTCGTCCTCGTCGAGTTCCTCGATGCCTTCGACCGCCGCCCACAGCCCGAGCTGATCGTCGACGCACAGCAGATCTCCGATCTCCACGCGTGAGACCGCGGCAGGGGCCGCTTCGAGGTAGCCATCGAACGGATCGAACTCAGGCGGCTCGTGGTGGTCATGGTGCTCGGCGCTCGCCAGCGGGGCGTCCTGCTCACCGGCTGAGCGCTGGACGCCGTGGAGCGAAGGCAGCCCCGGGAGGGCAGGTCGGCGAGCGCGTGGCTTGGCTGGGACGAGCGTTGCGTCCATGACCTGGAACCACTCGCTGATGTCGTGGCCGTCAAGGTCGACGTCGTCGCCCAGCTCGATCTGCTTGGGCGGGTGGTTGGTATTGGCAGGCCGGAGGTTGTCGAGGAGCTTCTGGTCGGACTTGTTGTCGTTGTGGTTGGTGCGGCGCGGGTCGGGGGTCCACAGGACCTGCACCTCCTCGACGCGCTCGTCCTCGGTGAGGCCGGTGCCGCGGCCGCGGATCTTGCGCGGCACGGAGACTCCCAGGTAGTACGACTCCCACATCATCTTGGCGCCCTCTGGCGAGAGTCGGCCGAGCGAGAAGCGGGTGTCGAAGTTGTCTCGCATGGAACCGGTCAGGAAGTCCGCGTCGGGACGCTGGGTGCCCAGGATGATGTGGACGTGGCCGGAGCGGCCCTTTTCGGCGATCGCCGCGACCCACTCGAAGACGGGGCACTTGGTCGGCAGTCCCTTGATGCCCGCCTTGGCTTCGGAGTACCAAGAGTTCACCTGCCTGAAAAAGTTGCGGTACTCGTCCAGCACCAGGACCAGCGGTTCGAAGTCGTCCTCGGTCGCGACTTCGTTCTCGATGGCCTCGTAGCGGCGTTCCATCTCGTCGTGGGCGAGCTTGATCGTGGCGATCATCTCGGCGACCGTGGTGGACACCATCTCGACGTTCGGCCAGTCGCGCAGGCCCATGAACTCGATGCGTTTGGGGTCGCAGATCCAGACCGGCCACCCCCGGCGGGCGATCTCCATGATGGCGCCGTTGATGGCCACCGTCTTGCCGGTGCCGGTCTTGCCGGTGATCAGCATGTGCGGTCCGGATCCCTTGAGGTTCCAGACCACGAGGTTCTCGTCCTCGTCGACAGCGACGGGAATGCGCCATCGGTTCTCGTCCGTGATCGGTGCCGGCTTGTGCGGCACGGCGGTGGGCATGACGGGCCGGCGTTCGAACGTGACCTCATCCTTGGTCAGTTCCCACTTCGCGCGCCAGCGCCCGTCCAGGAGCGCCGTCAGCGAGTTCTCGATGCCCTTGCGGACCTGCTGGCGTGCGGCCTTCGCCTTGAGCTTGTGCTCCACGCGCATGCGGTTGACCTGGTCGCCGTCATAGGCGAATTGGATGGTGGCCGACTCGCCGAACAGGTCCTGCAGGAGCTCACGGCTGCGCTTGACCTCGGACGGCTCGACGACGGGTGCTACCGATCGGAAGGTGATGCGGCAGCGGCGCTGGTTGTGCTTGCTGATCTCGAACGTGAGGCCGGTCCGTTGCTCGAGGACCTTCTTGAGCTTGCCTCGCAGGTCCGGCCCGTCGTCGACGGTGGGCGAGTAGTCGATGACGACCCGGGTGGGCAGGCCTCCGGTCACCTTCGACCAGCGCAGAACTTTCACGGAGGCGCGCACCGGGCGGGGGTAGCCCTGGAGCTGAGTCGCGGCCACGACGATGCGGTCGAGGATCTCGTCGCGGTGCAGCTCGCGCGCCCACAGCAGGCCGCTGACCACTGCGCCGGCGGCGCCGGCGGTCAGGCCGGGTCCGGCCGCCTGCTCGTAGCCGGTCAGTGTCGCCCCGCCGAAGGCGGCGAGTCCCGCCGCGACGCTGGCTGCGCATCGGCCGGGCCAGGCTGACCGACGGCGCGGCAGCATCGGTATCGGCGCCCGGGTGGGTGGCGCTGTCTTGAGACTCATCGAAGCTCCTAGATCGGGTGCTACCCCAGACAACGGCGCGGATCGGGGCGCGTGTGACACCCGTGTTTCCGTTTGGGCGCCTTGCACCGGGGGGCTACGCTCGCGACGACCGACTTGTCGCTAAGGAGCGAGCGAATCCCCTCCTCGCAGCTGTTGTTCTTCCCACGGGCTACTCGTCAGGTTCGTGCAGGCTCCTGGGCACGTTCTGGCCGCTTACTGGCTGACGTCGAGCGCCGCCCAGGCTTGAGCTGAGTGGTCGCCTTGCCCGTGTTCTCGCCGTTCCCGTGCCTCATTCCGGCACTGGACAAGGGGGTACCGACGAGCCCAGAGATGCGATGGCGCGCTTCAGGAGGCGGGTTGGCCGAGGGCGACGCCCTGCCCGGCGAGGAACACCCTGGGATCGATCGCCTGCCCGTCCTGGTGCACCTCGAAGTGCAGATGACATCCCGTGCTGGTGCCGGCGCCGGCAGGGTCGATCGACCTGTCTCCTCCCATCGAGGCGATCTGCTGCCCGGCCGACACCGTGTCCCCGACGGCGACCTGGTACGTCCCCGAGAGCACATGCCCGTACACGGTGCCCAGCCCATTGCCGTGATCGATCCGGACCTCGTTGCCCGTGCCCCACTGCGTCAGCCCAGCCACGGTGACGACGCCGTCAGCGGCCGCGTACAACGGAGTTCCGCAGGCCGCGGCGACATCCGTCCCCTGGTGGAAGGTCGACGCCCCGGCCGTCGGCGCGGTCCGGGGGCCGAACCCTGAGGCCAGGCGCCCCTCGGCGGGGTTGGCCCAGCCGTGAACGCCCACGTCGACCTGCTGGCCCGCCGCCGAGCACGGGCCGCGCGTCGACGCGTGGGAGGTTCCCGGCAGCTCGGAGCTTCCGGTGAGCGCTGCGACGACGTCGACCGCCGAATCCCAATACTTGGCGTAGTGGTAGGGGTCAGCGTTGCGCTGGGCCTTGTGCGCCACGATGGTCGGCTCCAGCGTCTGCCAAGCGTCGACCTGCAGGAGCCGGTCATAGAACCTCGAGGCCGCGCCGGCCGGATCCATGCGCTCGGCGACCGTGCCGTACCACTTCTGTTCCTGGAAGACGCCGATCGAGCTGGTCAGCGACCCATCCGGGTTCCGCACCCCGTACCGGTCGTCGCCATAGTCGACGTTGCGCAGCCCCGACTCCCCCATCCCGGTCATCACCGCAATGGTCTGGGCCCGCACCGGCAGCTCGCGCTCGGCACCGACGGCGATGATCGTCGCCGCGATCGCGAGCTGCTCACCGCCGTAGCCGGCAACATCGTCGCCCTCGTACTGACCATCCAGCTGAGCGGTGGGCCCATTGGCCCAGCACGCCTCGCCGGCGCCGCCCGACCCGGAAAACTGAGTGGCCGCCGTCAGGCCGACGACCGCGACCACGGGAGCGCCCAGCAACACGGCCAGGAGCACGGCCAGCCCAGTCGCCACAGCGAGCGCGGTCTTCACGAGTCGACCGGGACGATCTTGTCCGCAAGCCACGGGCTCGCGCCGTCAGCCCGCACGAGGGTCACCTCGTACGGACCCGCCCCCGTCGGGACGGTCGCCACCGCGAGCAACGCGCTGGCGGTGGGCGAGACCTCAGCGCTCCCGGTACGCGAGGCCGCCGGCAGCGCCTCTGGCGGCACCGTGTTGTAGACCGCGCGCGCAGCTGGGGTCAGGAGGACGGACAACCGGTCCCACCACCGTGTGTCCGAGTCCAGATAGGCGTCGACAAGGTCCTCGGCGGCGCTCGCGGCTGCGGCGCGTTCCTCTCGGCCCCAGGACGCGCGCGCCACCGGGGACGGAGCTCCGGCCAGGTCATAGCCAGGCTCCGATTCGTCCGCGCCAGGCGCCGCGGGCGTGGGCGTCGCCCCGGCGCGCTCGCCACCGGGCGCCGCCTCGGCGGGGGCGCTGGGCATCGGGGCCGCGATGCCTGGCGGCAGTGCCCCTTGTCCAGCGCCCGGTGGCTCGTCTTGCTGCGCCCACAGGTACCCGGCCGCGCCCACTGCGAGAGCCGTCAACGCCCCCAGGAGCAGGGCCCGCCTCACCGCTGGCCTCCGGTGGACTTGACGCGCGCTGGCTTAGACGCCGGCCTCGGCGTCGACGGGACCGCCGGCGGGGGCGGGTAGGTCACTGTGGGCGAGCTGCGCTGCGCGGTGTCGAGCTGCTTGCGCACGGTGAGGTTCTGCGTGCTGCGTACTGCCCCCTGGGCGGTGCGGGTAGCGCCGTGAACGGTCTGGACGACTCGGACGACCTTCGCCGCCTTCGCCGCGCCGGTCACCGCGGCCGATGATCCGCCGGACGCTGCAATGACCCCTGCCTGCACCGCCGTCTTCGCTCCCCTGGCAACCACCTTTCTCAGCCTGCGCACGTGTGGGCTCGGCGTGGCCCTTGCTGTACGCGAAGCGAGCTCGGTGCGCCGGAGTCGGACCGCAGGCTCGGCAGCTCGTGCTCGACCCGGGCCTACCGGTGCGGGCTGGGGACCAGCTGGCACGAGGCTAGGAGCTGGCGGAGGCGGCGCGGCCGGACCGCCGACGGTTGGTGGGCCGGCTGGGCCGCTCGGCACGGTCGGATGCGGCCCTGGGCCTGAGCTACCGCCCGGACGCGACGGAGGCGTGCCGCCCGGCGGAAGTGGTGCAGCTGGCGGCATGCCGGTGGCTCCAGGGCTGGGCGGTGCGATCGAGCGCATCTGTGGCTGCGCCGCGCGCGCTCCGGCCTGTGAGCGGGTCCAGTATTCCCAGCCCCAGTCGGCCATGCGGGCCATCGTGAAGATCTTCTGAGGTTCGGCCGGCTTGCGACCGTGAGGGCCGAGCTGGGCGATCTTGTCCCCGAGGTTGCGCATGGCTCGCTTGATGCGCACTCGGAAGGCGATCAGCACGATGACGCCGGCGACGATCAGGACGTTGGCCAGAGTCATCCGCATCTGCCAGGGCACGGGGGCGCTCACTGAGAAGAACGCCAGCAGCAGCTTCATCCACATGACGATGAATCCGATGCAGACCGCGATCATGATCGCGGCGAAGCCGACGTCGGCGAATGTCCTCATCAGCGCGGCACGTGGCCCTCCAGGGACGATGCCGGTCACCAGTAGGACGACGAGCTTGATGGCGGACCAGGCCGCGCCGAGCACGGTGATGAACAGGACGGCGACCAGGCCGAGGCTGAAGAATCCAAGGGCGCCTGCGGTGAGCAGGAGGCTGGTGGTGCCAGCGAATTTGAACGCATTGGGCTGGTCCGACCAGGTCTTGTAGGCGGGGTCGCACTCGGCGACCATCTCGCGGGCTGCCGTCTCGTCGGTCTCGGTCAGGGACCGGTCGTAGACGTCCTCGCACCGGGTGCCGTCGATGATCTCGCCGTAGTTCATCATCTGGTGCGGTGCCCGGATCAGTGTGTCGGTCAGGGACCCGATGGTGGCTTCTCGGATCAGGGTCTGGTCGCTTGTCTGGACGCGACCTTCGGTGACCACCGCGGTGGCGATGTCCATGCCAGCGTCTCGCCCGGAGTAGATGACTCCGTCGGGACCGGCGACCATCGCCCAGGGGTTGGACAAGACGTAGACCGCGAGACCCGCGATTGTTGCGCCGATGAGCAGTTCCGCGATGCCGCCGCCGTAGCGGCCGCGCATCAGCCAGAACCCCACGACGGTCGCCAGGATGGCCAGCATCAGCGGCATCAGGCCGATGTAGCCCATAACCGACTGTGTGAGGACGGAGACCGCCTGCATCGGAGTCAGCAGCCACTCGACCCACACCATGGACAGTGCCCAGTCCAGCAGCCAGATCATCGCTGAGGTGATGAACCGGTAGATGTCCCAGTACATGACCGTCAGCAGATTCCAGATCATCAGCTGCGCGTCAGCCGGGTTCAGCGGGTTCCCGTTGTACAGGGTCAGGTCGAACTGGAGCACGGAGATCCCGCGGGAGTCGTAGACGACCGCGGCGCCTCCAGTGGATTCCTGGTCGGCAGCCTGGACAAGGGCGTACGAGATCCCCGTGCGGCTCATCGGGCCACGTCCTGGTCGGGTGTGGTGAGGACGGCCTCGGCACGCTCGGGCACGAAGGGCAGCAGGATCTTCCCGCGGCCGTATCGAGCCTGGAAGTCACGGATGAGGCATTCACCTCGCCGATGGAAGGGCGTGCCGTCGGCGGTCACCGGGGAGGTGCCCTGGCTGATCAGGTCGATCAGGTCCTGGGCCACGGGCTGGTCTGGCTTCAGGCCGTAGAGCCAGCGCAGTCCGCGCACGGCGAGGTTCGCGTCACGGTGTCGCATCAGTACGCGGAACGGGATCAGGCCCCGCAGGACCTCGCCCCCGAAGTCTTCCTCGGCATCGTGGGATCCGAGGATGACCGCCGCCTTGTGCTTGCGCCCGTCACGGATGAACTCGCCGAGCTCCTCCTCACCCTCAGGGGAGGCGGTGAGGCCGTGGGTCTCGTCGGCAGCCAGGATGTCCAGGCGGGTGCGGTCGGCGAAGCACCGGTGTCGGGCGATCGACATGATCAGGGCGTAGACGGCACGACCGAAGATCTTCTCGACGCTCATCTGCGCGAACCGGTGCGACGAGTTGAGCTCGTCGTTCTTTGGCAGCTTGAGCTGGTGCGTGCGGAACACCAGCGCCGGTGCGTCGAGGTCGACGGCCGGCAGCGATGGGTCGAAGATCGCAGCGGCGAAGTCGAGTCGTGCATGCCCTTGTATGCGGCGGGCAAGACCCTTGGCACCAGCGATCTTGCACCCATCGGCCAGGTGCGCGAGCAGCCCTGGCAGGCTGTCGATCTGGTGCGCGTCCAAGTACTTGGACTCGAGTACCTCTCCCAGGAGCACTTCCTCGTCACTCCCAGCGGGCAGCCGCAGCAGTGGAATGAGGAACGACCGTGCCACTCGGCTACCAGTGGAGGACCCGAAGAGCCTGAGCGGATCGATGCTGAACTGCGCACGCTCAGTGACCTCGACGCTCACAGAGCCAGGCATGCCTGCGACCGCCTGCGACCACTCCCCCATGTCTGTGCGGTCGATCGCGGTCAGCGTGGCGCCACGGTCGACGGCATCCAGCGCCAGGCGCTTGCAGGCGAGCGACTTTCCAGCACCGAGCTCTCCGACAAACGCGACGGCCATAGCCACGTCCAGCGTCGACCCCGCTCCCGCCAGGTCGACGAGCACCGGTCGCGGCTGCCCGGCAGATGTCTCGAACGCCAGGAGGCTGCCCTGTTCGTCCCCGAGCTCCGTCGTGATCAGCGGAACCGCGGCCGCGAAGTTGTGGGCCGTGGTGACTTGGGACAGTTCGCGGACGGCTCGCGGGGTGGACGTGCCGGGCAAGCTCGCCCACCAAAGAGCCTCTTGCGCTGTCGGGTCGGTCACGAGACGAAACTGCGCGCTGGCGAAGAACTTCGTCAGCATCCGACCCTTGTCCATCGCCTTGGCAGGAGTCAGCGCGCCGACAGCGAAGATCGTCGTCGACTCGACCTCGACCTCCAGCTCGTCCGAGTCGATCAAAGCCTGATACTCGCCGAGCGCCTCCGCCGCGATACCCAGCTGACCACCGCTGGCCAGCTGCTCCCCCACACGCTGCTCCGTCTGGTCGGCCAGCTGGGTGCTCGCGCGCCGGTTCCGCGCCGAGACCTCCTCACGCTGCCGGATCGTCAGCCGAATCGCCCAGTCGATCTCCTCTCCGCACTCCTCGACGCGACCGATCCACTCCCCGCCCGGGAAGACCACACCTCCAGACGGGACTCCCGCCACGGCGAGCATGACCTGGTACGAGGGCGTCCCCGTATCCGCACTGACGACCTTCAAGTACCGACGGGCAAGCACGTCCGTCGGGCTCAGAACCTTCTTCCCGTCATCCGAAGTCCCGCAGGGGTCAAGCAGGGCAGACGGCACCACAGCACCGGACTGCAGCTGTGACTCCAATCCCCCAGGCGCGTCCGGCACCCCGAGATCCATCCGCAGCCCTCGTTGCTGGGCATGGACATGCAGCCACACCACCTCAGCCACGCTCGCCGACGTCGCCCCGAACACCCGCGGGATCTCCTGCTCCACACGAGCCGCCTGCGCCCTCCTGGCCTCGACCTGACCCGTCGACGGCCCACCTCGAGGCAGAGCCAGCGCATCAGCGAATCCCGACCACGCAGCGCGCACAGGCTCAGCCCACCCGCTGCCGGCGTTGGAGAGCGGCACCGCGAGGTAGAACACCCGGCGAGCAAGCTTGATGTCTTCAAGCTGATCCAGCGTCGCGACACATTCAGCGGCCCACTGCGGGTGCCGCTCGATCTCCAGCCCACGCATCATCCGCGCGATCAACTCAGCCGGATCCGTCTGCGCGCAGACGCCCAGGAGCAGACCCTCGCCTCTCAGGCCGCGCAGCAACGCGGTGTGCGCCGCCCGCACCTCCTCCTTGGCGTCGTCAGACCGGTACCCGTACGGCAGACCCCTCAGGCGCCAGACCGCCCACACCACGCCGCCGCGGGTCCACATCAGGTTCCCGGCCATCGCCGACAGCTCGCCGATCATGCGGAGGCCTCCCTGCTCGCTATGGCTGCCGCCAACAGCCGGCCTACGCCGCTCAGCGGAGCTACCCCCGTCATCTCCACCTCGGCCGGCTCTACCTGCTCCACCTGCTCCACCTGCTCCACCTGCTCCACGGGTACGAGGTGCGAAACATCCACCGAGACAGCAGCAGTGGGAACCGCCATCCGATAGGTCACCACACGGCACCGCGGCGCTCGCAGCGGTCGTAGGTCGAGCAGGCCACCCGCCGGACGGAGCAACAGCAGCGCCATGTCGAGTACCCAGGACAAGGGGTTTCTGCCTGTCCGAGGTAGCTTCCCGGCTCCCCAGGTGGCAGCGGCAACGACTGCTACTCCGAAGACCAGGTTCATCAGTCCGCCGAAGCGGGCCCAGATCCACGTGGTCTGCCAAAGGAGGAAGGCGGTACCCAGGAACGTGACGACCTGTCCGATGGTGTACGGCCCATACGGGATCGGCGCGCCGCCCACCAGCCGCCCGATCAGCGTCGGGATCCGACGGGCGACGGTGTAGAACCGTGCGGGTTCACGATCAGTCACGAAGCGCTCCTTAGATCTGAGGGTGGTTGGATCAGACGGCCAAGGGCACGGTCAGTGCGGCGCTGGCGAACTGCTCTCCAGCGAGCTGGGAGATGAGCTGAATGCCGCCACCGACCACGAGCCAGAGCACCAGTCCCCCCATCAGGCAGACCACGAAGACTGCCGCCGCGGCCATGCGGGTCTTGATCACGATTCCGGCTACCGTCGCCACGACACAGAGGATGACCACCGCGTAGAGCGCCTGGGTCGCCTCTGATGCCTGGGTCTCGACGAAGTCGAACAGGCCGTCTGCGTATACGGCGGAATGGGCGCTGATCGTGCTGGTGAGGCTTTCGATCTCGTACATCAGTTGTCTCCTTCGGTAGTTCCAGCCGGCTGAGGTCGGCTGGTCGCGTCGTGGTTGGTCCGAGTGACCTCCCACCGCCCTGCTCTCGCGGTCAGGGTCAGGTGGTACTGGCTCGTGACGGTCTCTCCGTCGGTTCGTGTGAGCTCGACCTCTGCGACGACCGCTGCTTGCTGGCCTTCCGCCGGCTCGTCGGGGTCTGTCACGTCGTCGCGCGCCGTCAGCGCGGTCAGGGAGACGGCCTCGTATGGGGCTGGGGCGATCGGGGCGAGCACGGTCTCCGGGCTCGTGTAGCGATCGATCGGACCCGTCCCCGTCAGGTAGGCCGTAAGAAAGCCGGTGATGGAGTCACCCAGTTCGCCGGACACCGACAGCGTTCCCCCGAGGTCCTCGCTGGTGTCGTTCAGGCGAACCGGCGCAGCCACAGGGGCTGGCAGGGCGGACGCGACGAGCCCGGTCCCGTACGCGGTCTCTGCAGCCTGGACCGGCACTTCGTAGTAGCGCCGGATCCACGAGACCTGCCAACCATCCTTGGCAGGATCCGCGACATCGGCGCCGACCAGAACGATCCAAGCTCCTTCGCCAGCCGGCTGGATCTGTGCTGGTGCCGCATCCCGCACATGCATGGGTGTCGCGGGCAATGCCGCAGGTACCGCGGGGTATAGCCGTTCCAGGTCAGAGTCGTCGCCCTCCGTTGCCGTGAGCCACGCCTCGACGACCTGGACGGCGTACTCCCCCGCCAGTGATCCAGCACCCTCCGACGATCGCTGCGCCTGCACGGGCTCAGGACTGGTCTGGTTCGCGAGTGCTGCAACTAAGGCAATCGGCCCGCAGGCCAGGGCTGCGAAGAGCCCCACGGTCACTGCCCGGGTCTTGAGCACCGAGCCTCCGGTCCACTCGATCCCGCGCTCGGCAGGACGCTCTTCGGCCAGCGCCGCCCCTTCTGTGGGTTCGTCCGCGGGTCGTGAGCGTCGAACCAAGGGGAGCCTCATGTCTCCTCCACAGCTGATGACTGCAGCAGGTCTTCAACCCGCGCGCGGGCCGCGCGACTCCCTGCAGCGCGCGGGCTGCTCAAGACCTCCCCCAGAGCGATCAGTCGCGCGGGGGTCAGGTTCGTGCCGAGGGGATCGGTCGAGAGGTCCTGGACGACCTCGTCCACCAGCGGCCGAATCTGCTGGCGGGCGTGATGCAGGTCGGCAATGTCGCGCAGACGGGAGATGAGAGGCAGCTCGGTCGTCATGTCAGTGGCTCCAGGGGTGTGGTGGGCTCCATGACCCTGACAACGGCGCAGTTGGACGCGCGTGTGACAGCGCGTCGCGATCTTTTTCTCCTGGCCCTCCCCTTGTCTGCGGCGCCCTGACCAGGTCGGATCCTCCCCGACGCGCGATGTGATCCAGATCACATCTTTGGCCGTCCGCTGGACAACGGTCTCGGACAAGGGCTGATGCGGAGCGTCGGGTGCAGACCTACCGAAGGGGGCTGCACCCATGTCCGCACCAGTACGAACCGTCGCGGCAGTACCGACCGTCATCACCGACCTGATCCTCGAGTGGGAGGCGCTCATCCGGCAGGGCTCGTTCGCGGACCAGCTCGACGCCTGGCTCGAGGCGTATCCCTGCCTGCGGGACGCGATCACACCCACCGATGCCGTGGTGGACCGTTCGGAGCAGGACGAGGCGTTCCATGCGCTCTTGTCGGCACACCGGGCTGGAAGCTACGCGGCCGGTCGGCTCGTCCTGCAGTGCATGCTTCCGGCCATCCGCAAGATGGTCGCTCGCGGAGGGCACCGGTACGGCTCCGGTCATGAAGCGGCTGCCGACGCAACCGCAGCGATGTGGACGGCCATCGCAACCCACGACCTCGATCGCCCCAGCAAGGTCGTGTCGCGACTCTGGTCACGCGCCCTGGATGCCTTCACCCGGCCCAACGGCCGTGCCGCGACGATCGTAGAAGTGGCCGCGTCAGATGCCATGATCGAGAGCGTGGCCAACTCCCGAACCCGCCTCGCCGGATCGTCGGCTGATGCCCAGCACCTCCTCGGGGCGACAGGCGAAGTCCTGGAGGTCCTCGCTTGGGGGCTGGACAACGGCATCATCCGACCGGAGGAGGCGGCACTCCTCACCCGGCTGTATGCCCCCGACCCCGATCTGCCGGAGTACGAAACGCTCGTCGACACGACCGCAACGGACCGATCAGGGCGCCCTCGTCCTCACTCGCGTTTCCAAAGCCGCGTTGCCGATGAACTCGGCCTCAGCCACGACGTGGTTCGACAGCGCGCAAGCCGTGCAGTCCGACGCCTCGCAGAAGGGGTCCAGGCGGCCCTGTGAGCGACTTTTGGGCCATCCCCGGTGTCTCGGTCCATTCCGGTGGGTCTGCGCGCCTCTGAGGCGCACGCGCGCAAAGCCGTTTTTCGTGGCATTTCAGACCGGTCACTCCCTGGATATGTATGCCGATACGGCAGTAAAGCCGCCAGTGAAGGCCTGGATACACCTGAGATCCACGCCCGTTGCGCGTCGGTATTTGACGCTGGACGTGCCCGCTCTCGGTCGGGACCTGGCCATGGTTCGGCCGTTATGCCGTCCGCATACGGCTGCTCACCCGTGTTCTTTGGGTCAGCCCCCGGTTGCTTCTGGGTTGACGACTAACCTGCATACGGCTGCTATACCACCAGTGGCCGATGTACTTCCGAGGCCTGTACTGCCAGGTGACGGCACTACGACGGCTAGTAGATAGTCAGCGTCGCGCTCGCTACAGCCCGACTCCTGGCTGTATAGGAGTCGACTCATCGCTATATAAGTACGCGCGCCGCGCCGCTGACTGGCAGCCTACTAGGCTTCTACTGGCTGGCTACTGGCCGGGTACTGGCTGGCTACTGGTCGCCTACTGCCTTGCTTACCGCCGGGCGCCCATCTAGGACGCGCTGACTTCTCGCCCCTCACCGGCTGCTTTACCGTTGGTCTACAGCGGCCTCCACAGGAGTGACCGGCTGGTGGTGCGCGAGTGTGCTATCTCCATACGGCTCGATACCGACGCTCAACTGACCGTCTACCGACCCGATGATCACTGCTATCGGGCTTGTCCCGGGCAGGTACCGGGGGTAACCTGCGCAGGGTACCTGCCGGATCCACGTGCTGAACCAGTGCCGCCGACGCTTGCAACGCGCTCGTCCACGGCCCGGCACGTGTCAGATCACAGCCACGAAGGGCGCATACGCGATGTTGACAGACGACCAGTGGTACAGCCTCAGGCGAGTCATAGCCGTGGCGAACGCCAAGGGAGGCGTTGGCAAGACATCGATCACCACCAACGTCGGCGCGCTACTCGCCGACGAGGGATTCAAGGTCCTCATCATCGACTGGGACCCACAGAACAACACACGACACGACCTGGGCTACGCGACGGACAACGGACTCGCCGCCTTCCAGGCAGTCAGCACCGGTCAGCCTCTTCCCGTCATCGCCAACGTCCGCGAGCGCCTCGATGTCGTCGCGTCGGGCGACTTCACCAAGAGCCTTAAGGCGGTGCTGCGAGACCTGGGAAACCGCGGTCCGGCTGGGCGTATGGAGCAGCTCGAGGCTCTGGCCGTCGCGCTTCTTCCCATCGCACCTCGCTACGACTTCATCCTGATCGACTGCCCGCCTGAGGCGGAGCTCCTTCAGGAGATCGCTCTCGGCACGGCGCGGTGGCTTCTTGCGCCAGTGAAGTTGGATAGTGCGTCGCTGGACGCGCTGGCAGATGTCGCGGGTGTGTTCGTCCGTGTCCGGGAGGAGATCAACCCCGGCCTGGATCTTCTGGGTGTCGTCCTCTTTGATTCCGACACTTCCGCGTCGAGTCTCCGTGAGAGCGCGAGCACCAAGATCCGTCGGGATTTCGGGTACTCCAGCACGTCTGGTGATGGGGACGCACTGGATCTGGATGACCCGCTGTTTCAGGGATTCGTGCGCCACGCTCCGAAGCCGTCCTCGTTGGCGCGCGAGCAGGGCGTCCTCGTCTTTGAGCTTGAGGACGCAGGGGTTCAGGTCCAGTCCGGAGAGCCGACCGAGAGTGACGAGGAGCAGGCCGCGGCGAGTGTCACTAGCCGTCTCGCGCGGAGTCGAGGTGTCCGCGTGACGAAGTCGATGTCCGGACTTGCGGCTGACTACCAGCGAGTGGCCTTGCAGAGCATCGACAGGATTCAAGCGGCAGAGAGCGCCGAGGAGATGGAGGAGGTTGCGCGATGAGCGACGACGAGAAGAACCTGGGCGCGATGTTCGCCAAGAGTGGCGGTCGGGGTAGGGGAGCGATCGCTGAGCGCGTTAAGTCGGCGGCGGTCGCTCGGGACGACGTTCCGTTGACTCCCGTTCCGACGCCGGTCGTGCCGGTGACCGATGCGGAGCCCTCGGACGAGGACGCGCCGGCGACGCCGGATCTTGAGCCGGCCCAGAAGGCGGCTGCGGGCTCCAAGAAGAAGGCGTCGGCGAAGAAGGCTGCCCGGCCTGCTTCGAGTGGGGCCAGTGACTACTCGCTGTATGTCCCGATCCAGATCCTGCCTGAGTTCCGGAAGCGCCGGGCAGAGGAGGGAACGCAGAACGCCCTTCTCGTGTTCGACGCAATCGAGGAGCTGGTTGAACGGGATGCGAAGGACCCCTACGAGCGGCTGCGTGGCTTTGTCCAGGCGTCGCTCGTCGGCGGAGCGAAGAAGCCAGCTCAGGCCAGCCTGTTCGAAAGGAAGCCGACTAGGGCGCAGAACAGCCCGTACGCCGGGCCGACGGCTCCGATCGTTCTTCGCCTCACGCCGACCAATCGCGACGTCTTTGACGACCTCGTCGAGAAGACAGGGGCCAAGGACCCCGGTCATCTTGCGTCCGTCGCCCTCGTCCACTACCTCGGTCTTGCCGAGGCCTGAAGAACTTTCCAGCAGGGGGAGTCAGTTCATGTCGAGCATCACGCACGCCGAACCCGCACCGCCGGCAACCCGCACCGCGCCGCCGGTGCCAGCTCCTGTGCGGACCAAGCGCAAGCCCGCACGGACGGCACTCGGGATCGCTCTGGTTGCCGCCGCGGCCCTGACGGGAGGCTGGTACGCGAACTCGGTATCCAACACCACCCAGGTGGTCGTCACCGGCGCCGACGTGAGCCGAGGACAGCAGCTCGCCGCTGGTGACCTGCACGTCATCGAGGTGCCCACGACAGTGGGAGCGCTCGCGACAGTGCCAGGTGACCAGATCGACGCCCTTGTCGGGCAGTTTGCCGACCGGGACCTCCCGGCCAACACCTTGCTCGACCCGGCGGCCGTCGCCCCGGAACTCAGCCCTGCAGCTGGGCGGTCCGCTGTCGGGCTCGCGCTCACGCAGTCCCAGATGCCACCGCGCACTCTCGTGTCGGGTGATCAGGTTCGGATCGTCGAGACGCCCGTCACCGGTGGAGACCCGCCGGTCGAGTCGCCCCGTGCGATCAGCGCCACCGTGGTTTCCTCAGAGCTGGCGGCCACCGGCGACGTCACCATCGTCGAGGTGGAGGTTGACCAAGCACAGGCGGCCGACCTGGCCGCGCGAGCAGCGACTGGCCGTATCGCGCTCGTGGTCGACCCTGCGGGGGAGTGACAGCATGCTGATCACTCTCGCATCCGCCAAAGGCGCACCTGGGGTCTCCACCACGGCCATAGCGTTGGCGATCCATTGGCCGCGGCCCGTGGTCATCCTCGAGGCCGACCTCTCCGGGTCGTCGATCATCCCCGGATACCTGCGCGGCCAGATCAAGCACGACCGGGGCGTGCCCCGGCTCACGATCGCGCACAACAATGGCCACCTCGCCGACGAGCTCCCTACGCAGACTCTGCCCCTGGATCCTCGACGACCAGCTGACGGCCCGCTCCTGATCCCTGGCCTGTTCGACGCAGGAACTGCCACGGCGGCCAAGGACCTCTGGGGGCCTCTGGCCAGCCACCTGGCGAGCCAGAAGGACCACGACACCATCGTCGACCTCGGCCGGCTGGATGCCGTCAGCGACCACCGTGACGCCTTCATTAGGCTCGCTGACCTTTCGCTTCTGGCCAGTACGTCTCGACTTCCCGACATCCTCGCGACCCGACACCTCGTGCGGCGTCGTGAGGCAAAAACCACCGAGGGTGCGCGCGCATTCACGAACCTGCGCAGCCTCACCATCGGGCCGGGCAAGCCGTATACGGCGAAAGAAGTCGCCGAGACCGTCGAGCTCCGGGCCGTCGAGCCCGTGGGATGGGACCCCAAGTACGCGAGCGCCTTCAGCGACGGTGTTTCGCGTGCGCCCCGGGAGTATTCGAAGTCAGAGTTTTCTCGTTCGATCGACAAGCTTGCTGCGGATGTGTCGCGTCAGGTTCGTGAGCGTGAGCTGCAGCTGCGACCACGAAAGGTGCGGTCATGACTGGTCCCGGTGAGCCTCCTGCTATTTCGAGTCTTCCTGTCTACGACTCGCCTGTTCCGGAGCCTGGTGTCGTTCAGGAGGTGTCTCCGTGGGCGTCGTCGTCGGTCACTGACAAGCTCACGGCGCGACGAACCGCTGGTGGTACCGGTGGGGTGACCAGTGGCGTGGTCGCCTCGCAGGCCACGCGGGGTCACGTGGGGGAGGCGCAGCGGGTCGTGCAGGAGGTGCGCCGTGTGCGGCCGTTGCCTGCGGATCCGTCGTTCTGGCGGCAGGTCACTGGGCTTCGGGAGCAGGTTGCTACGCGGTTGTCGCAGATCTTGGCGGATCGGCAGATGGATGACGAAGCGCGGCAGGAGCTGGGGAGGGAGCTGATCAGCCAGGTGGTCACGGACCACTCGGCGGGGCTGCTGGAGGGTGGGAGCACTGGATTGACCGATGGTCAGCGCTCGGATCTGACGCGGGCCTTGTTCGATGCGATGTTCCGGCTCGGCCGGTTTCAGCCTTTGGTGGATCGGGAGGATGTCGAGAACATCGAGATCACCGGCAATGACGACGTCCTGCTGCAGCTGGTGGACGGTTCGTTTGAGGAGGCTGCGCCGGTGGCTGAGTCCGACGCTGACTTGGTTGAGTTCCTTCAGTTCCTCGCGACCCGCGATCCTGCCAATGAGCAGGCGTTCACGCGCTCGAACTACAAGCTTGAGATGCCGCTACCAGGCAGGGCCCGGTTGGCGGCCATCTACTGGGTCGTGCCGCGGCCTCGCGTCACGATCCGTCTCCAACGTATTCAGCGCGTGGACCTGTCATGGCTGCGCAGGGCTGGTGAGCTCGACCTCGTGCTCGAGCGATTCCTTGAAGCCACGGTGCGTGCACGGCGCACGATCGTTGTTTCGGGTAAAGGGCAGGGCAGCGGGAAGACCACGTTGCTCCGGGCGCTGTGCGCTTGTATTCCGCGGATGGAGTCTGTCGCCACGATCGAGGGTGACTATGAGCTCTACCTGCACGATGATCCCGAGCGGCACCGTCGGGTGATCCCGATGCAGGCGCGGACCGGGGCAGGGGAGATGACCGCTGCCGGTACTCGGGTCGGCGCAGCCCCGACCGGGCTCCTGCTGCATGACTCGCTGCGGCACAACGTCGATCGCATCATCGTCGGCGAGGTGCGGGGCGCTGAGATCGTGACCCTGTTCGAGGCCATGCAGGCTGGCAACGGGTCGATGTCAACGGTTCACGCTGACTCTGCGCGCGACGTCGTGGAGCGCCTTGCTGGTCTGGCCGCGCGGGACGCGACCCTCTCCGAGACGTTCGCCTATCGCCAGGTCGCGCAGACCATCGACCTGATCGTGTACCTGGATCGGCGCCAGCGCCCTGATGGCTCCTGGCACCGGTACATCACCGAGATCATCGAGTGCACCAGGGGGGAGCAGGGCAACCCAGTCGCGACCAGCACCATCTTCGGGCCGGACGAGAAGGGGCGCGCAGTGCCGATGAACCCGCCCACGTTCCTCGACGAGCTGGTCCGCGGGGGTTTCGATCGTTCGTTGCTGAACTACCGCGATGGTCTCTGGGATGCGGACGACCAGGCCGAGGGGGGAGCAGCATGAGCCCCACGATCATCGGGATGGCCGTCGCGGCAGCGCTCGCCGGCGGTGGGCTGCTTCTCGTCACAGGGATCCGCCAGCAGCCGGCGGACGCTGCACCTGCCCCAGGGAGGGCCGCTGCACAGGCGCTGGTCGCAAGGCTCCTGGCCGCAACCGGCCTATCCGGTTCGGATCCTGCCATCCGGAGACGTCGGCAGTTCGTCGTGGGGGCTGCGATCGTCGGCCTGGTGCTGGCCTTGATGACCGGCTGGTACATCCTCGTGCTGGTCCTTCCCGCCGCGGTCCTCGGCCTTCCCGTGCTGATCCAGAGGGCGCCTGCCGCGAACGATCTGCAGCGGCTGACCGACCTCGATGCCTGGGTTCGGTCGTTGGCCGGCATCCTCGTCGGCGGAGGATCAGGCCTCGAACAGGCGCTGCGCGCAAGTCTTGGAAGCGCACCGAGCACCATCCGACCGCACCTCGGGCGCCTCATCGCTCGCCTGGATGCCCAGCAGCCCATCAAGCCCGCCTTGGAGCTGTGGGCCCATGACATGAATGACCACACCGCCGACATCGTGGCCATGGCGCTGATCCTGGAGTCCGAGCGCCGTGAGGGCGGAGTCGGCGAGGCATTGGCAGAACTAGCCGACAGCGTGTCGAACCAGGTCAAGGCCCGGCGTCAGATCGAGGCCGACCGGACCGGATACCGCGTCTCAGCACGGATCGTCACGGCCATCACGCTCGTCGTCATCGGTCTCATGATCTTCAGCGGCACCGGCATCGAGCCCTACAAGACACCCGTCGGACAGTTCATCGCTCTTGTCCTGCTCACCGCGATCACCGGCTGTCTGCTTTGGATCCAGAAGCTATCGGCCGGCAAGCCGATCCCGCGCCTGATGCCCGACCGCATGGGAGGTTCCCGATGACCTGGATCGTCGCCGCATTCATCGGTGCCACCGCCGCGGCCGGCATCTACCTCCTCATTCTCGAGCTACTGCCCACCGAACCCAGCCCCTCTCACGCCATCGCACGGATGAGCGGCACCGATCGGCCGACAATCATCAGAGCACCGTCGACCGACACGAAGGACCGCGTCGGAGGGTGGCTCGAAACCCGCATCCCAGAGCACTACCTGCTGCGCATCACACCGTCGGCCGCTGACCTCGAGCTCATCGGCGGTTCCCGTACCTCGCTGCTTGGTGAGAAGGCATTGGCGATGGTCCTGGGCCTGTTCGCGCTGCCGGTGCTGGCGCTGGTGCTCTCTCCGCTCGGTCTGCCACTCACCCTGCCGGCCGCGCTCACCCTCGCGTTCGTCGTCGCCGGGTTCGTCCTGCCAGACCTCGAAGCCAAGGCCAAGGCCAAGGCGGCCCGGGCCGACTTCGCCCGAGCCGTCACGGCCTACCTCGAACTGATCGCGATCGAACGGATCTCTGGATCCGGCGCCACGCAGTCGATCAAGGACGCCGCCCGCGTCACCGACTCCTGGCCCTTCCAGCGGATCACCTACGCACTCGACCACGCCCAGAACGCCGGACACCCCGCATGGCAAGGCCTGGCAGACCTCGCTGAGGACATCCAGGTCGACGAGCTGCGCGACGTCGCGAACATCATGAGATCGGCCGCTAGCGAGAACGCGGCCGTGTATGCCCAACTGCGCGCACGAGCACGGAGCCTTCGCTCCTCGCAACTCGCCCGTGAACAGGAGAGCGCCGCGGGGGCGACAGTCGTGTTCACGTTTCCGGTCTTCGTCCTGGCTGGCATCTTCTGCGCGATGCTGCTCTACCCAATGCTCCAGCTCCTGTAACCGATCACATAACGACCGCTAACCTCGTTTCGCCAGCGGAACTAACTTTCTGGCGAAAACTGACACCTACTCGATGTCACACCAGGCGCCTCCAGCGCCGTTGATATAGGTAGCGGGACACCACACGGACCGCACAGCAAGGAGATCCCCATGACCTGGCTCACCACACAGATCGTCACCGTCAAGGCCTGGTTCCAGCAGGCATCCCCCTCATCTCGCGGAGAGGACCCCGAGCGCGGCGACGCCATCCAGTGGATCCTCGTCGCAATCGGGGGTATCGCCCTGGCTGGGCTCGTCGTTCTCGCGCTGACCGGAAAGGTTGAGGAGCTGATCTCCCAGCTATGACCGCCGGTGCCACGTTCGTGCGCAGGACCATCGCCGCAGGGAGGCGCTGGCGCGATGCAGTGCGCCACGACGACCGGGGAAACCAGGCCCTCGCTGCCGTGCTGATCTACCCGTTCCTGCTCGCTTTCGTGTTCGGGCTCTTCCAGACGGCGTTCTACTTGCACGCTCGCAATGTCGCTCAACACGCCGCCAACGGCGCCGTTCAAACCGCACGCCTCGAAGGTGCCACTGACGCCGATGGTGTCGCCGCAGCCGAGGTGCGTCTCGACGCCGCTCAAGGCGTAGTGATCGACCCAGCCATAAGCGTCACACGCACCCCGATCGAGGTCACGGCCACCATTCACGGAGCCGTCCCCTCCATCATCCCGTTCATCCCGGATTGGTCCCTCGATCAGACGGCGAGCGGGCCGGTCGAGAGGTGGATCGAACCATGACGAGGACCAAGCCCCACAGAACGCCCGATACGGAGCGCGGTGACATGGCCATCAGTACCGTGATGGTCACGGTCGTCTTGACAGCCTTCTTCCTCACCGCGATCGCTTTCGGCCGAGTCTCCCTGGCCGAGATCACGGTCAGTGCCGCGGCCAGCGAGGCAGCCAGATCCGCCTCTTTGAGCCGAACAGTCGCACAAGCGCAGGTGAACGCAGAACAGGCGGCCAGTTCGACGCTGACGAACCGCGACCTGAAATGCTCCACCACCAGCGTGCACACAGACCTGAGCGCCTTTCGTGTCCCGGTAGGCCAACCAGGCACGATCACGACCACAGTCACCTGCGTCGTCCCGCTACGCGACCTCGGCCTTGCTGGCCTCAGCTCCTCGCGCACGATCACGGCGACCGGACACTCCACACTCGATGCCTACCGGGAGAGGGGATGACGATGAGGTCTCACCAGGAGGACCCCGAGCGCGGCGACGCCTCGCTGTTCATCATGGTCAGCGCCGTCGCCGTGATACTCGCCGTCGGCTTCATCGTCGATGGTGGCGGAAAGCTCGCAGCCACCGACCAAGCCCAGTTCGCGGCCGAGCAAGCCGCACGCGCAGCGAGTCAGAGTGTCTCGGGCGCTTCGTTGCGCGCCGGCACCAATCCGACCGTCGACGCCTCAGGGGCGCTCGCGGCAGCTCAGGATTCTCTTGCGGCAAATGGCGTCACTGGGTCGGTAAGGGTCTCCGCCGGCACGGTCTCCGTCGACACCGCCACTACGTACAAGACCAAATTCATTAGGGCAATCGGATTCCCATCCCTGCCCGCAGAGGGTCACGCCAGCGCCGAACTTGTACGCGGAATCACCCAGGGAGGCCAGTGATGGGCGGCACTTCTCTGCGCCTACTGCGGGGCCTGGGCGCGCTCCTAGTCCTCGGCGCCCTCATCATCGGTCTGCCGGCGCTGCTCATCGCCGTGGCCGGCAACCCGATCCCCAGCGAGCTGCCTGACTTCGAGCACATCCGCGGGGTCCTGTCCCGGCCGGACTCCACCGGGGTCGTCACGTCCACCATCCTGACCTTCGTGGCCTGGATCGCCTGGGCCACGTTCGCGGCCGCGGTGCTGGTGGAGATTCCGGCGCGCGTGCGCGGGCTGCCCACCCCGAAGGTGAGCGGACTCGGCGTCCAGCAGCGGATGGCCTCCGTCCTGGTCGGCGCCGTCGTCGCGATGCTCGGCGCGGGACCGCTTGCGGCCACTGCCGTCGAGGCCGCGCCCCAGCAGACCGTCGCGCAGGCCGCCGCCGTCTCCACCGCCGCTGCTGCTACAGGCGCCATCGACCTCGCCGCACAGCCGGCCGCTGCGTCGACGGCTTCGGAGCGCGAGGAGCGCAGTGCGTCCTCCCGGGGGAGGGAGGAGACGCACGAGTACACGGTGCAGCGAGGAGACAGCCTGTGGCGGATCGCCGAGCGCGAGCTCGGTGACGGGCAGCGGTACAAGGAGATCGCAGACCTCAACTACGGACGTCAGCAGCCTGGCGGCTACAGCCTGGACAAGTCCCACTGGATCGACCCGGGCTGGGTACTCCTCATCCCGGGGCCTGCCGCTGCCCCGGTCAGCGCCGAGGGCACGGCAGGCGAGTACACGGTGCGGCCGGGGGACACCCTCTGGGACATCGCGGCCAGCGAGCTGGGCCGTGGTGAGGACTACCCGCGGATCATGAAGGCCTCGCGGGACATCGTCCAGCCGGACGGCAGCACGCTGTCCGACCCCGACCAGCTCCAGCCAGGTTGGACGCTGCGGATCCCCGCCCAGCAGGCGTCGGCCCCCGCTGCACCGCAGGCTGAGCCCAAGCCGCAGAGCTCCCCGAAGGCGGACACCCGGGCCGAGCGCGACGTCGCCGACGAGCCCACACAGGCGCCCGCAGACGAACACCCGGCGCCTGCTCAGGAGGCCCTGCCCGTTTTGCCGCCGGCGTCTACCCCGGCTGACCGCCCAGCGGCAGCGGAGACGCCCCAGGCCTACGACCCACTGCCCACCAGCGAGCCAGAGACCCTCGGCGCGGACGTCGCGCAAGACTCGGAGATCGCGCAGGATTCAGACGACACCGAGGAGGCAGCGTTCCGTACCGCTGCGGGGATCGGCGGCCTGCTTGCGGCCAGTCTCGTTGGCCTGCTCGCCTTCCGTCGCACCCTCGCGCGCCGGCGCCGGCCGCCGGGTCAGCGCATCATCCTCCCCGCACCGGACTCCGAACCGTCAGAGCTCGAGGCGGACCTGCGAGCCGTCGCCGACCCAGCAGGGGTCGAGATCGTCTACGTTGCGCTGCGCTCCCTGGGCGCCTGGCACCGTAACCAGGGCCTGCCCCTGCCCGAGCTGCGCGCCGCACGGCAGTCCGGCAACACCATCGAGCTCTTCCTCGAGGACGAATCCGACCTGCCCGAGCCATGGAAGCCGATCGACGGCAGGTACGTCTGGCGCCTGGTCGCCGACGACGCCGCGGCGCTGGACCTTGCCGCTGACGCGTCGACCATGCCAGCCCCGTACCCGTCGCTGGTCACCGTCGGCCTGGACGAGGAGAACGCGAACCTGCTGCTCGACCTGGAGCAGGTGGGCTGCCTCGGGATACGTGGAGACCAGGGCGTCGCCTCTGCGCTGCTGACCGCGCTCGCGGTCGAGCTCGGCACCAGCGTCTGGGCCGACGACCTCCAGGTCACCCTCGTCGGAACTCTGCCCGACCTCCCTGCGGCGATCGACAACGGCAGGATCCGGCACGTGTCCAGCCTCGCCGAGATCTCACGGGAGCTCGAGGCACGTGCGGACGCCGTGACGGCAGCAATCGAGGAGGCCGGCGCGACCTCCCTGGCACAGGCACGCGGGCGCGACGAGGCCGGCGACACGTGGACGCCGGAAATCCTGCTGGTCGGCGCCGAGATGGATCGCGCTGACCGGATGCGGCTGGAAGGTCTCGTCAGTCGGGTCCCGCGGGTCGGGGTCGCAGCCGTGGTTGCTGGCACCCGGATGGGGGAGTGGGTCCTCGACCTCAACCCCGTCGACCCAGACACCGCGGTGGCGCCGACAGGGACGCTGCAGCCGGCCGGGATCGTCCTGCGTCCTCAGCAGCTCAGCGAGAGCCACCTGGCCATGATCAGCGAGCTCCTGCACCAGCCGGAGGAGGGCGTTCCCGGGCCCGCGTGGGGAGCAAACCTGCAGGAGGTGCCCGCCCCCGAGCTGGAGGACCTTGAGACCAAGATTCCAGCCCTCACCATCGTGCCCGTCGACCAGGCCGTCGTCGACGACCCGAGCTCCATGCCTGAGTTCGACCGGCCCGCGAGCGCCGCGGTGCCGGACCTGGAGGATTCCGGTGTGGCCGGTCAGCAGGAGCTCCCGGCTGGCCGGGCTGGGGTTCAGGTGCAGGTTGAGGTGCCGGCACCTTCTGGGCCGGTGGTACGCGTCCTCGGCGACGTCGAGCTCGATGGAGCGACTGGGGTCGCGCCGGCGCAGAACCATCAACGGCGGGACCTGGAGATCATCGCGCTGCTGGCGCTGCACCCCGAGGGTGTCAGCACCGAGAAGCTCACGTCGGCGATCTGGCCGAACTCACGGCCTGAGGCAGTGGCCAAGACCCGTAACCCGGCGATCTCGCAGACCCGGCGCTGGCTCGGCCAGGACGAGGACGGCCAGCCGTTCTTCCCGCTGTTCTCCGACGGGGTCTACCGGCTGGCCGAGACTGTGACGACCGACTGGGACCAGTTCCTCGCGCTGGTCGGCGAGGACATCGCCTTGACACCGACCGAGCAGCTGCTCGCCGCGCTCTCGCTGATCCGCGGCCGCCCGTTCAAGAACGCCAAGTCGACCCGGTACATCTGGGCTGACCCACTGGCCGAGGAGATCCGTGCGGCCGCGGTCGACGTCGCCCACGAGGTGGCGTCTCGTGCCCTGTCGAGCGGGGACGCCGCGACCGCGCGGCGCGCTTCGGAGGCTGGCCGCGCTGTCGATCCGGCCGACGAGCGGGGCTGGCGTGACGGGATCCGGGCCGAGTGGGCCGCCGGCCGGCGCGAGGCAGCTCAGCGCCTGGTCGACCAGCTGCGTGAGTCTCTCTCCGACCTCGACCTTGAACCTGAACCTGAGACTGAGCATCTTCTCGCCGATCTCGCCGACCGCATCGCTTAAGGAGCGACGACGTGACCACTTCCATCAGCACCCATCACCACGGTGGCCGACGGACCTTGCGCACCGTGCTCGTCTCCGCCGTGCTCATGACCGCGGTAGCCGGCTGTTCCATGTTCGGATCCGCGGACCCCACGCCCTCTCCGTCGACGCCCGCCGCCACCACCACCGACGCACCGACCAGCTCACCGAAGCCGAGCGATCCGGCCGAGGCAGCCAAGCAGCAGAACATCGACGACGCACGGCAGCGATACGAGGAGTTTCTCGCCATCGGCTCGAAGCACGCCAAGGCAGGAACCAGCGCGTTCGAAGAGCTCCTGAACAAGGGCTACCTCGGTGACAACGAGATCCAGGCATCGGAGCAGTCCTACTGGGAACAGTTCACCAAGCAGAAGCTCAAGCAGGTTGGTGACGGCGAAGGCGTCGTCTCCGTGCAGGTCCTCGACTACGAGGGCGACACCAGCAAGGACGGTGTCCTCGGGCACCGCGTGCACATGGAAGTCTGCCTCGACAACACGGGCCTCGACATCGTCAAGCCTGATGGGAGCTCGATCCTCCAGGAGGGGGTCTCTCAGAAGGTGATCATGGATGTGCTGATGCAGGGCCAGGAGACCGGACTCTGGTCGGTCCGCGAGAGCACCGGCACTGGACGGACGTGCTGACATGAGGATTGCTGCGTCGATCGTCTTCGCGCTTCTCGCGGTGCTGTTCGCCGCGCCCGTCGCGAGCGCCACCGAGCCGATCTGCGAGGAATACGACCGCTACGGCAACTGCGTCATCGGGATCGAGATACCCGGTAACGACGGCGGCACCACGCCCCCGATCGACAACCCCGGTGGCGGAGACGGCGGCGGGGGCGGGGGAGGCGACACGAAGTGCCGCTTCCAGGGCGACGAGATCCCCTGCAGCAACGGGTTCGGGACGTGGAACGGCTCCTGCTACGTCAAGCAGGCTGACCCACAACCGCCGAAGGACGACCCGATCTGGGACGGGCACGATGACGGCGTGATCGTCGAGTGCTTGCCGTATATCTGCATCCCCACCGGTGGAGACAACATCCCGATCACCGACTGCCCTGGCCGGCAGATCTACTGGGCCCCCGCACCGCCGCCCGGTGGTGGAGGACCGACGCCTGAGCAGCTCGCGCGGCAGGCCATCGAGCAGATGAACTTCCGCGCCGGCGAGATCGCGATGGCGCCGCAGGGGGTCAGCGTCGTGGGCTTCCAGACCTGGCTCTGGGTCGGCGACCCTGGTGAGTCCACCACCGGACCGATCGAGCGATCTGTCGGGGGCGTCACCGCGACCGGAACCCTGGACCGGATCGTGTACGACATGGGTGACGGGCAGACCGTGACCTGCCAGGGCCCGGGGACCCCGTACAAGGAGAGCTACGGCGACGCGGACTCCCCTGACTGCGGGCACACCTACACGCGCACCAGCCGGAATCAGCCGGGTCTCGCCTACACCGTGACGGCCACCTCGTACTGGACCGTCAACTGGGCCGGCGGCGGACAGTCCGGAACGATCCCGCTGGACTTCACCACGAGCGTCCAGCACCAGGTGGCCGAGCTGCAGTCGATCCTCAGGCGGGACGCTTCGCTCCAGTGATCCCGCTGCTCGACGCACCCGCCCGCCAGCTGCACCACGCGAGACACGTTCCAGAGCCCGCAATCCTGACCAGCGACGCCGACCACAACAGGAGACAGCCCCTCGTGAGCCAGACCTCCCGATCATCCTCGCGACGCCTCGTCCTGACCGGAGCCGTATCCGTCGCCCTCATCTCGACCGGGTCCGCGTACCTGGCGATGGTCCAGTTCGGCATCGACGTCCTCGCCATGAACCAGGGCACCGCCTACGCGACGGCGGGCGTCTTCGAGCTGTCTCTGGTGACGGTCGCGCTGCTGGCCCGCGAGGCCGCGCGTGACAACCGGCCCGGCGGCACCCTGCTCGCCCTGACCTGGGCGCTCTCGTCAGCCTCGGGCGTGTTCGCGGCATGGCACGAGGCGTACATCGGCCACCCGGTCGGCGCCGTGCTGTTCAGGTTCATCGTGCCGCTGCTCGCCGCCCTCATGTGGCACCTCGCCCTGATCGGAGACCGGCACCTCGCCACCGGCACGACCTGGTCCGCGATGCGGCAGTCCGCGCGCATGCACGCGCTCTTCCTCACCACCGAGGACCTGTTCCGGGCGCAAAGCCTGAACGACGGATCGCGCGCCGCGCGCCGTCGGCTCGCCCGGGCCGAGGCCGGACGCCGCCGCGCCCGCTCGGTCGCGCTCCGCACCGTGCCGCCCATGGAGATGCGGGCGCAGGTCGCGGCCTGGTGCGAGGCGCTCGCGGCCGTCGGGGACGGGACGGCCGACGTGGCCCGCCTGCACCTCGCCGACCGGCAGCGTCTCGCCGGCGTCGCGCGGGACCTCGAGGACGCGCTTGTGCTCGAGCGTGCCGCGATCAACGCGACGATCCGCGAGCTCACGGACGATGCGACCGTGGACATGGACATGGACATGGACGTGGACATGGACGTGGACTTGTCCACCCAGTCTCGCGAGACGGTTTCCACCGATCACCGTGGACACATTGTCCACGGACACCCTGCCGAGGCTGTCTCCGTAGACAACGTGGACAGTGTGGACAAGCTGCACAACGTGGACGGCGTGGACAACGTGGACGATTTCGCGGAACCACGGCGGGCTGTCTCTGCCGCGAGGGTGGACAGGTCCACGGAGACGGTCCACGGGAGGATCCGCGAGGGAGACGGTGGACGGTCGTCTACGTCTACGTCTACGTCTACGTCTACGTCTACGTCTACGTCTACGTCTACGTCTACGTCCACGTCGTCCACATCCACCCGCGGACTGCCTCCTGAGGTGGTCGACCAGATCGTCGAGCTCGGCAAGGCCGGCACGAGGGCAGACGAGGTCGTTGAGCGGACCGGGGCAGGGCGGTCCACGGTCTACAAGAAGTGGAGGGAGAACGGCGTTCCGACGCCTGGCTACGGCACCCCGCGCGTAGACAACTTGTCTACGCTCTTGTCCACGCCGCACGGCGTAGACGACGGAGCGGAGCGCGTGTCTCCCGAGGCCGCGCCGTGGACAACGGTGAAGCTGACGCCGTCCACGGCGCTCCCGGAAAGCGAGCCGCGTGCCGTGGAGACGGGACACGAGCTCGGGGCCGGCCGACGCGGCGCGGACGCGGTTCGGGCTCACAGAGGGTCTCTCGTCGGTGCAGGCCGGCCCTGATCGGAGACACCTGTCCACGGTGGACGGCGTCTATGGAAACCAGATCTCCGTAGACGCCGTCCTCGTTCGTCGCACTCCAGAGACACCTGTCCACCGTGGACAGGTGTCTCCGTCGTCTCGCGCCCGAGCCGCCCACGGAGACTCGCTCGTAGACAACCCCTTGTCCACGCGAACGCGGACAATCTCCGTAGACGAGTCCACTGTCCAACAGCGAGCAGCGAGACGTACCGCGTCCAGCGCGACACTATGTGCCGATGACATCCGCAAGCCGAGACCTCGAGCCCGACGGCTACGCCGAGCTGCTCACCGAGCTCAAGGACCGGGTACGCGCCACCCAGTTCCGGGCCGCCCGCGCAGCCAACACCGAGGTCCTGCGCCTGTACTGGTCCATCGGGCGTGGAATCCTCGACCGGCAGGAGACAGCTCGCTGGGGCGCCAAAGTCGTCACCCGACTCGCCGCCGACCTGCAGCGCGAGTTCCCTGATCAGACAGGCTGGTCACGATCCAACCTGCTCTACATGCGACGCGCGGCCGAGGTCTGGCCCACAGAGGACGAGTTCGTCCACCACGTTGGTGGACGATTGCCCTGGCGGCACGTGACCGTGCTGCTCGACCGGCTCGACACCCGCGAGGACCGCGACTGGTACGCGGCGCTCGCGGCCCAGGAGGGCTGGTCCCGCAACGTCCTCGAGCACCACATCAAGGTTGGTTTACGCCAGGCGCAGGGTGCGGCGCCGACGAACTTCTCCCGGGCCCTGGAAGCTACGGACTCCGACCTCGCGCAGCAGCTGGTGAAGGACCCGTACGTCTTCGAGCACCTGGCCCTCGTCAAGCGACGTGACGAGCGGGCCGTCGAGCAGGCCCTGATGGACCGGCTCCAGGACACCATGCTGGAGTTCGGCCGCGGCATGGCGTTCGTCGGCCGGCAGGTACGACTGACCGTCCCGGATGACCGCACCAACGAGGTCGACGAGTTCTACGTCGACCTGCTGTTCTTCTCCGCGGACCAGCTGCGCTACGTCGTCGTGGAGCTCAAGGTCGGCAAGTTCGAGCCCGCCCACCTGGGCCAGCTGGGCACGTACGTCGCCATCGTCGACGACCAGTACCGACGCCCCGCGATCCACGCGCCGACGGTCGGGATCCTGCTGTGCACCGGCAAGTCCGGGCCCACCGTCCGGTACGCCCTGGCTTCCACCTCAGCCCCGCTCGCCGTCGCCGACTACTACGGGCTACCCGACGACGCTCGCCAGGCCCTGCCCACCGCGGAAGAGCTGCAGGCCGTGATCACCGACGAGCTCGACCAGCAGCCCTGATCTCTCAGGTCTGGGCGGCAGGACCCTCCAGACCGAACATCTGGCGTACGCCGGCGGTATCGCCCTGGCGCCACAGATCGAACAGCGCGAGCGTGGCGACGACGGGGAAGTCCAGCGTGTCGACGAACTCACGGCGCCCGAACACCGCGAGCGCCCGCGAAGCCGGCGGCCGCTTGTGCTGGTGATTGACCACCAGCACAACGCCAGCGACGGGCTGGCCCGTGCCCACCGCCGGCCACGTGCGCAAGTGCCGGTGTGGCGCCTCAGCCAGGCTCTCTGGAGCGTTTCCGCCGACGGACTTCACCTCGACCAACAGTCGGCGGCCGGCGTACTCGACGAGCAGGTCCGCGCTGACTGTTCCGAGGATGTCGTCGAGCGGAGTGACCGTCACACCTGCGTCGACCAGGACCTTCGCTACGGCCTTGTCCAGCTCCGCACCCGAGCCGAACAGCAGCGGGTCGCGCACCGCCGAGACAGCAATGCGCTCGGCCGCGAGCGCCTGTTGCAGTTCGTCTTTCGCCTGTTCGTAGCGGTCCGTGAGCGTCGTGATCTGGTCGGTGAGGTCACGTTCGCGGGACGACTGGAGTTCGGGCTGGTCGGCGATGTAGCTGCGGGTGCGGGCTGCGGCGGTTGGGATGAGATCGGGCACCGCACGGTCTGTTAGCCACTGCAGGATCGGGTCGTAGGTCTGCAGGCGGGGGACTAGGTAGTGGTAGGTCGGTGTGTCGTATTCGCCGGCGTCGGTCCAGACTGCGGCGACGGTCAGGCCGTCCGGTGTGACGAGGAGCGGTGTCCATTCACCGAAGGACGCGGTGTCGTCCTCCTCTGGGTCGTCGTCGACGTCGATTGCCCGCCACTGTGCACCTGGGGCGTTGAGGATTCTTAGTGCGAGGTCGCGGTCGGTGGGGGACAGGTCGTCGCCAAGAGCTGGCGCCCTTGAGAGCTCGATCGGCTGGCCGAGGACCTTGAGCGGCGGAAGTTCGTAGAGGTGCTGGTGGGGCAGCTCTATCTCTCGTGCATGGGCTGCGAACCCGCTCAGGATGTCCGACCAGTCACCCTTCATCGGTCGATGAGGAGTGGTGGTGGAGATGTACAGGGCGGCCTCGCCGCGCGTCTCGGCGCCGAGCTGGAAGCGCACCCAGTCATTGCCGAGCAGCTCAGAAGCCTCGAGGGCGGCGACGGCGTTGCTGGGGTCGTCGCCAACCCACCGCGGCAGCAGGCCCATCGAGGGCCATGGGATTTCGTCCGTGACGATCTGGGGTCCCGTGGGGCGAGGGAGGCCGTGGCGGACAGGCATGCTGGCGCGCTTTGCCCACTCCTCGGGCCGGAGAGTGCCGATGTGTACCTCAAGCTTTTCCTGCACAAGGCGTGAGCGTAGGGCGGCTCTCTGACATCCCGGTATCGCAAACCGACGACTCGCCGAGGCTTGATCCTCAATCCTGTGCCTGTCGACGTCGACGCCGGTGAGATTCGTCTGGACCGGGGGCGGGGAGAACGACTACCTATCATAGAACTTATGTTCGATGCTGCGAAGGGTGTGACGCGGCTTGAGCGCGCCCGCGCGGCCCTGGACGGGGCAGAGCTGCGCGTGGGTGTCCGCTCTCGCGCTGAGGTCGTGACGCCGCTCGCGCCGCCCGAGCCTGCTCCCCTGGTGGACCTGCTGCCTGACCGCACGTTGCCTGTCGGCGCCGTGGTGTCCGTGCAGGGCCCGGGTCCGCTGCAGGGCTCGGCGTCGCTGACTGCCTGGTTACTCGGCGCGACACAGCACGGCCGGCCGGTCGCCGTCGTCGGCTGGCCCGAGCTCGGCGTGGTGGCCCTGAGCGAGGCTGGCGTCGACCTGGGCCGGCTCTACGCCGTGCCCGACGCCGGCGGACAGCCAGCGGGGGTTCTGGCCGCGCTCGTCGCCGGGTTCGAGATCGTCGTAGCCGGCCCTCGCCTGCCGCTCACACCGAGCGAGCGGCGCCGGCTCCTGGCTCGCGCACGCCACCTCGACACCACGATCCTGTCCGCCCGTCCCTGGGAGGGCGCGGCGCTGACGCTCGAGGTCGAGCGCGCGAGCTGGAGCGGACCCGCCCGCGGTGACTACTGGCTACGCCGGCAGCGACTGACCGTCGTCCGACGCTCCAGCGCCGACGGCGCCGGCCAGGCCTTCGAGGTCGCACGGCAAGACGCGGACTCACCGAGCGTCACCGCCGCAGTGCGAGCTCGCGCGGCCGGCCAGCTCACGGGGTGAGCTCGTGGACGCCGACGCCGACGAACAGCACAAGGCAGGTGTCAATCGGCGTGGAACGGCACTCATCTCGCCGACGTGCGGGTGCCTTCGTGGTAGCCGCGGCAGTCAGGGCAGCGGCATCCCGCGCGCCAGCCGTTCGGTGCTCCGTGCGCGAGCTCGGGGTTCCGCCCGGCCATCAGGGCCCGGTCGAGCCGGGCGGCGAAGCCGGGATCACGCCGCCGGTGCGCGGTCAGTGCGGCCGGAGCGATGCCGTGCTTGTCGAGCGCCTCGCGGTAGGTGACGCCGGCGGTCAGCTCGGCCAGCAGCGGGTTCTCGCGGGGCTGCCACCAGGCGACGCGGACGGCCTCGCGGCGCGCTCGGGTGTCGGCGTCGTGCCCCGCCCGGCAGAGGTCGCACGGGCAGCCTGTCCGCCACCGGCCCGGGGAACCATGCGGGCTCTGAGGTCCGCGGCCGCCGCGCTGCCGGGACTTGTTCCCGGCGGCGGTGACCTGTCGGCGCGTCCACGGACCAGTCTCGGGCAGCCAGCCCTTCGTGATCCACAGACTGATCGTCGCGGGCGTCACCCCCGCATGACGCGCCACGGCCATCCTCGAGTCCAGCAGCGTGGTCCGGCGAGTAGTCGACACCCGACGACAATACCCCCGCACGCACGGGCCCAACCGGCGTCCGTGCCAGCCACGGGGAAGTCGGATCGCGGCAACCCCAGAACCGCACAGACAGGCAGACGTCAGGTCGTGACGGGAACACCGTCGAGGATCGCGAGGACGTCGACCACCACGTCCTCGGGGTCGTATTCATGACCGCTGCGGAGCAGCTGGACGACGTCGCCAGCGAACTCGGTCCGGGCCCGGACCGTCAGGCGCAGTTCCTCGAGCTCGTCGACGCCGTCGGACGTCATGACGTAGGACGTGACACCGCCGTCGAGCTGGACGTGCTCCGCGAGCCCGGTGTCCAGGACAGAGCGTGCGAGCGTGTCGGCGGCCCGTCGCCCGCTCATCGTGGTGGTGATCTGGCAGAACTCGGTCGTCTCGCTCGGTATATAGATCATCGTCGCCTCACTATGTCGTGGACTGCGGGTGGTGCGCCAGCACTCTCTTGCCTATGTGGTGCAGCAACGACTCCGCGTCGTGCAGGACGTCCTTGGTCAGGTGCCGGAAGTGATTGGTGCCCTCCCGGAGGAAGACCGCGGTCAGCCGCGAATCGTCACAGCTCGGCACCACGCACCGCAGCTCCTCACCAACCAGCTCCCGGTAGGCCGCCTGTGCCTCTTTCGTGGACGAGACGTCGCGAGTGGGAAAGAAGACGACCTCGTTACTGGTCCTGGCGATCGCCACGGTCATCTGCGGCTTCCCGGCCTGAAAATCTCTCAGCCGGCGCTCGTGCTCGAGATCCATGGGCCGATGATCCCCTGGGCCACTGACACCGCCGGCGCCGGCCACTGTCTGGGGTGCGGGCTAGTCTCGACGGCATGTCCACACCCGACGTGGCCCCCGAGCGCCCTCGCCCTGTACTTGACCGCGCTACGGGCGTGCGCATCACCATCGCGATCGCTGTGATGATGTTCGTGATCCCCGCGGTGATCCTGCGCGACGGCGTTGACCCCCTCAGCGTGGTGCTGGCCGCAGGCACCGTCGTCCTGCTCGCGCTCACAGCCATCCAGGTATGGATGCTGAGCACCGCTGCCCACCACCTCTCCCGGTGGACACTCAGGCTCGTGTGGACCCAGCTCACCGTGATGGTCCTGCTGCTCGCCGCCATGCTCGGCGGCCCGATCGTAGAGGCCGTGTTCAGCCCAAGCCCCTAAGTCACTACTGCATCTGTAACGCTCAAGCGTTACAAATGCAGCTCAGCCTTGCGCTCGTCGACGGCAACGATGCGCGATGGGACCCCACCGGTGGCATGTGGGTCACTGAGTAGAGACACCACAGCCGCCGGCAGACATTTGCTTTTCCCGTTATGAAGCGGACTCCGAGATCGACGACCCGCTGCGGGTCAGGCCCCGACTCCGTCGATCTCGGCGATCCACTCGTTGACGGCGGTGACGGCCTCATCCAAGGTCGCCTCGACGCCGGCGTCCTGAGCGGCACGCTGGTAGTCCTTGGGCCAGTGCGGGTGCGCCACGACCTGTGGGGGCCAGTGCCGTGCTTGGCGACCCAGAGTCTCAGCGTCAGCCGCCCGCGCCTCGAAGACGGCACGCGCCGCCTCAAGGACCTCGGCGTTCGTCGGAATGCCCTCTTCCGTCACCAGTCCCCGCAAAAGGAGAAGGTCAACGACATCGCGTGGCCGATCGTTGACCCACGTCGGTGGGTCGTGCGGGTCCGAGCAGGCGTGCAGCTTCTGGGCGATCTGGTACCGCATGGCCAGTGCCGCGAGCGTGTCGGGGGAGGGGAGGCCGAAGGGATCGAGGGTCGGGGCTGGCACGCTCTCAGGCGTGGTGCCCGCTCCGCCCTCGTCGGGAGCGAGCTCCACCTGCACTTTGCGCCACCTCTGGCCTCTGATGTCGGCGTAGATGTTCAATCTGCGAGGCGCGATGATCCGAGTTGGGGTTTGAATGATCTCGATCTCGGAGCGGGACATCTCCAAGGGGCCCCATGGCTCTTCCAGCGCGTCGTCGAGGGCGGACAGGAAGTCGTCGATGTCGCCCCGAACCAGTCCGTCCACGTCGCTGGTGGCTCGTGCGCTCTGGCCGAGCCGGTGCTGGAGCAGGGTTCCCCCCTTGAGGAGAAATGAGGGAGTGCCCGTGGCGTCGACGGCACGCTGCAACACGGCGACGACGACGGTTGATGCCACCAGCCACCCCATGCGGCCGCCGGCTGCTGGCACCCCAAGGGTCTTCTCAGCTTGGTTGATCCACTGACTCAGGATGGCCGTGCTTCTCGGCGGATTTGCCTTCGGTTTCAGGTTGGCCAGCGAGGGCGTGTTGACGCTTGCGTCGTGGTCAGTGGTCATGGCGGGCCTCCAAGATGGCGCCGAGGCGATCTGCGTCGGCAGTCCGTACCAGCCCGGTGCGTTGTCCTCGCTCCATCGCTTGGCGCAGCAGATAGGTCGGCGTACCCAGGGTGATGCACTGCTCGATCGCTGTCGCCGCGGTCACGACCCGCATTTCTTCCCACCAGCGGACCTGCCGGGGCCCGAGCCGCTGTACGTGGACGACGAAGCGGTCGTTGTCTTCGCGCCGGATGCGACGAGGCCTGGGGATCGTCACGTGGTATCGGGCAGGGTTGACATCGCTGATCTCGAGCACCAGGAGTGCAGTCTCATGGCTCAACGCTGCCTCCGGGTCTCCCGTACGCAGGAGCGCCACCTGAAACGGCTCGTGAGCGATGCCGGGAAGGTGCGGGTAGCGGTAGATGCCGTGGGCGACTCGCACCAGGCTTCCGCGTGAGACCAAGTTGTCGATGGCACCCGCACTCAGGCCCAGGTCCTCAAGGGCCTGTTGCCGGGTGATCAACCCGTTCTGTACTGCTGCGAGGTCGCGGAGCACATCTCGGGCGAGGGACCTTCCTTCCGCCTGCATGTCAAAATTCTATCATTTCTGATGCATTATTGACGCGCCATGGGTGTTGCGGGGGATGACATAGCTGCCGCGCAGGACGAGCCCCGCGTCAGTTCCTGGAGGCCAGCATGGGGGCCGGCTCGGTCATCTGGGTGAGGAGATCGCGGGCGGCGATGCAGTCCTCAAGAGCGCGGTGTCCACCATCGAGGCGCAGGTTCCAAGCAGTCATGAGCCAGTCACTGCGAGCAGCCATGAGGCACTGCCAGCGCTCCGGTTCCCCCAGATGGGCCAGCTCAAGCCCATCGCGTTGCGCATGCCGTTCGACGACGTCTCGGTCGAACGGAGCGTTGTAGGCCAGGACGATCCTGCCCCGGGTGACCTCGAGCAGCTGGGGCCAGACCTCCGCGAGCGCCGGGGCGGTAGCGAGCTCGCTGTCCTCGATCTTGTGCACGGTCCGAGCGCCGTCCTCGATGGGGCAGCTGGGTTGCACCAACGTGTCCAGGAGAACGTCGCCGGTGGCGGCGTCGACGACTGCGATCTCGACGGCGAAGCCTTCGAGCCCTGTGGTCTCGGTGTCGAGGATGACGGCGGCGCCGGGCGCGCGCATCGCGCGGGCCCAGCGGATCGCGGCGCCGGCGCGTGTCGAGACGGTGATGTCGTCGGCGTACTTGGTCAGGGCAGGGTGCTCGGCGATCGCTTCGCGGAACTGCGTCACGGTCGGGGTGTCGTCGTGGCGCTCGTAGTCGCATTCCCAGCGGCCGAAGTAGGGGTTGAACCATGCCCATACCTCGGTGCCGAACCGGTCGCTGAGGTCGGCGAGCGCGCGGCGCACCACGGTTGCGCGCGCTTCTGTGGGTGGTGCCAGATGCCGTAGAGGTGAGCGTTCGCCGGGCTTCGCGTTCTGCGCGGCCGCCCAGTCGATCGCTGGGTGCTCGAGGAGCTTGTTCAGGTCTCCGGTTCGGTACAGCGGGATGGTCTGCTCCCGCTGCCGACCGATCCTCTTGGTGTGGTGCTTGTGCGCCACGACGAGGCCGGCGTTGACCAGGTGGTTGAAGTCGCTCCGGCGCAGCCGCATGTGCTCGGCGGCCGCGTCCGCGATCAGGAGCCGGTTCGCCGCGAGCGCCTTCAGGGCCGCCGGGTCGTGAGCCAGGGCTTCGATCTCGGATCGGGCGTATCGCTCCCACCTGCACGTCAGGTCGCGCTGGGCGGCGATCGTTTCCAGCTCGGACCGCGGCCAGCCCAGGAGCCGGGCCGCCTCCCGCGGGGTCATGCTCCGCTCGAACCATTCCTCGCGGTCCTTCGTGACCGCGGCGATCTGGTCGTCGGGCAGTGCGTCGAGCTCTGAGCATCCCCAGAGCGGCCAGCCTCCCTCGTCCTCGGCGACGACCGTCAGCTGCCCCGCCTCGGTCAGCGTCATCACGTCGTGCACCGTCACGGCCACGCCGGTGCGGGCGGCGAGCCGCTTGGCCGCGTGGCGTTCCCCGATCGGAGGCTCAGATCCGACGACGGCCACGATCTCCGCTCGGCGCTTCGCCACGTCGTCGACGACGGCACTGGGCCAGGCGGCTGAGGCAGGCCACACGGTCGTCAGGGGAGCCGGGCGGGATTCTTCGTCGGTAGGAATCAGGCCCATCGCGATCGCTTGGGCCCACTGCACGGGCGTCAGCCCTGACCGTTCCACGCTCTTAGGCAGGTCCAGGACGCGGGTCGCGCTGGTGCTCACTGGCTGCCCACCGGGCCTTGTGATGGTCACCGGGCAAGCGTGCCAGCCGTCACTGACAACGCCGCGGCGGTGATCACCTACGCCGCGGCGTAGGCCGCCGCGAGCGTCGAGCCGGCGGCGCGCCGCGCTCTCGATCTTCTGCGCGCGCCGCGCCGACGGCGCGCAGGGCGAGGGCGGTCGCCGTGCAGCTCAGGGTGGCCAGGCGCGCGCCGGATTCAAAGTAGGCAATTAGGCCCTAGTCAGGGGGCGGGCCGCTGCGCTGTTCCCGAGGCAGCCCTCACCTCGCGTCCGGTGCCGCCTTCTGCTGGCGCAGAACCTGCAGGTGCCTCACCGTCAGCGGCTGGCTGTCCTCCGCTGGAGCGCGCAGCAGACGGCTCACCACGCCCTGCGTCAGGCCTGTCGCGAGCGCGATCTCCTTGATGGTCATGCCGTACGCCTTGCTCAGGGTCTGCACGCCGGCCGCGGCTTCGCTCGTCGCTTCGGCCCTCAGCTCAGCGATCTGCACATCGAGCTGGCGCGCTCGCTCGAACCGGTCGAGAGCCGGTTCTGGCAGCTCGGGCACAACCACGACGTCGATCTGGGCCACCGGCAGAGAGGTCGCCGCGGCCAGGGCCTCACGGGCGGCTTCGTACGCGGCAGTGAGCCGGGGGACCTCGATCCAAAACGTCGGGTCCTGATCGGTTTCCAGTACCCAGTCGGTCCCGACCCGACGGGCTGTGACCCTGAACCTACGCATGCACGGCACCGGTCCGATCGTCATGCTTCACGTCGCCCACCGTAGCGACTCAAGAGCTAGGCGGCCGGAGTCCCGCTCTCCGCGGTCACATCGGCAGGCACCTCGGCCGGCACGTCGTCGAGTCGTCCGAGATTCATGACGCGCCAGCCCGGGGGCAGCGCGGCCTCAATGAGAGGTATGCCGTCCTCGTAGCTGTCGGCCTCGACGACGAGTTCCTCGGCCGGGCCGGGGGAGGGAAGGGTCAGTTCCTTCGGGATCTCCTCGATCCATGCGTGCACCTTCACCTTCGCGGCCACGGCCCTGCCTCGCTCTCTCGTCGCCGGCCGCACCAGGGCCGGATCATCCTGCGCTCAGATTACGTCGCCGCTGCTACCTGTTGACCGCACGGCGCTCGCGGCACGCCGAACCGATGATAGAACCTTTGTTCTATTCTGTTGGTATGCAAGGTGAGCGTCGGCGTGAACTACTGGAGGCTGATGCTCGCCGATTCTGGCCTTATGGCGCACCGGTCAACGCGGGGAGCCCTCGTTTCGTACCGCCTCAGATCGACTCGCACGGGGGGCTACCTGTGATCGTGCGGCTGGAGTGGGCCGGCCACGAGGAGCTGGTGCCGGCACGAGCCGGCCGGTGGACGGCGACTGCCGTGCTGGTCAGGATCGGAGCGCCGGGCGCACCGCGGAACGCTCCGGAGCTGCTGTGCTGGCTGAGAGCGGGCGACGACGTGTCCAGCTCGATCCCTCCACGCCCCCTCGGCAGGTGGTACCGCGGGCACGTGTCACACCTGGACCTGCTGGAAGTGAAGGCATCACGGTGGCCGGCCTCCAAGCCGCTCAATGAACGACAGCCGCGCTCGGTCCCGATCAAACCGCAGGGAGACGTCCCGGTGATCGTGCGCCTGGTGTGGCACGAGTACGAGGAGCTGCTGCCGGCACGTGTGATCCGTTGGACCGGTGAATCGCTGGACGATGCCGCGATGGCCGTGGTCCGACCGCCCCGTGGCCCAGGCATCGCTGAGCTGATCTGCTGGCTGGCGATCAGAGACGTCTCGACCACGATCCCGAGGCGCCCCCGCCCGCTCCAGTTCCGTCGTGCTCAAGATGCGCGCCGGACCGTCCAGCGGCGGAAGACCGCCTAGGCATCCACAACGCCGCGTAGTTGCGTGGGGTACAGGAGCCCACATGCACGAGTGAACAGCCGCGAGCGCCGGCGCTGGCTACGGTGAGCGACGTGGACGAGACCTTGGAGTTCCCCTACCCGGGCCCGGTGGAGAACGCGCTGCTGTGCATTCACTTCGATCCGACCAGCCCCGCGTTCGCTGGCCTGGCCGAGCGGCTCGGCGTCGACGTCGACGGTTCGCTCGCCGTCGATGAGGTCCAGGTGCTGCCGGACGGCTGGATTCGTGCTTTCTACCTGCACATGCCCAACCTCGACGTCGACGAGAGCCCGTACCCGACCGATCGCGTCGATGTTCTCCTGCGCGCTGATCAGGTTGTCGCGATCAGTTCTCGTCTCCAGCTGCGCGGCCCGCCGCCGAACAAGCTGGACGACTTCGACAGGGACGAGATCATCGAAGAGCGTGCGCGCCTTGATGCCGGCTTTCGATCCACCGCGCCTCCCCGAGCTGAGGCCTGAGGCAGGGATGGCCAGCATCCGCATCCGTGAGATCGCGCCAGCCCGCGAGACCGAGACAGCGCACTCGCTGGCGCAGCTCCGACGCAGTCTTCAGCGGTCTGATGGAACAGACAGCTTCGACAGCGTGACTGCGGCCAGGCCAGCGAGCGCCGCGGCCTGATCGCCGAGCACAGCGTCGTCGAACCGAACGGTCGCGGAGTGGTTCGAGGGTGCCGTCGCGGCCGGCACGTCCTCGGGGCGGGCTCCGAGCAGGATGAAGCAGCCGGGGACTTGCTCGAGGACGTAGGAGAAGTCCTCGGCTCCCATGATCGGGTTCGGGCGCTCGATGACACGGTCCGCGCCGTGCAGCTCGGCCAGGGTCGTCTTGGCGTGATCCCACATGCCGGTGTCGTTGATCGTCACGGGGTACTGCTGCTCGAAGACCACGTCGGCGGCGCAGCCATGTGCGACGGCGATGCCATCGACGAGCTGGGGGAGCTCGGCGGCGAGCTGGGCGAGCGATGCGTGCGACAGGTTTCGCACGGACGCCTTGAGCTCCGCCGTCGAAGGGATGACGTTGGCCGCGGTGCCGGCGCGCAACTCGCCGACGGTGATGACGACCGGGTCGAACGCGTCGTGGCGGCGCGTGACGTAGGACTGCAGGGCGCTGACGATTTCCGCGATGACCGGGATCGGGTCGACCGACATCCACGGGGACGAGGCATGGCCGCCTCTGCCGCGGACGGTCACCTGTAGGACGTTCGAGCCGGCCCACGCGGGCCCCGCCTTGGACAGGAACGTGCCCCGTTCGAACAACCCGGAGACGTGGATGCCGAACGCGGCGTCGACGCGCCCGCCGGCGGCCTCGAGCACGCCTTCCTCGATCATCGGCAGCGCGCCGCCGGGGCCTTCCTCACCGGGCTGGAACATGAACACGACGTCGCCCGCCAGTTCGTCCCTTCGCGCGCTCAGCAGCCGGGCTGCCCCGACCAGTCCCGCGACGTGCAGGTCGTGCCCGCACGCGTGCATCGCACCGGTGGTCGACGCGAACTCCTCCCCGGAGGCCTCCGTGACGGGCAGAGCGTCCATGTCGCCACGCAGCAGCACCACCGGCCGGCGGCCGCCCGCTGTTGGTGCGCCACCGCGAAGGACGGCGACCACGGAGCTCAGCGCCCGGCCGGTAGTGATCTCCAGCGGCAGGCCGTCCAACGCTTCCAGGACCGCAGCCTGCGTCCGCGGAAGGTGCAGCCCTACCTCGGGGTCTCGGTGGATTCGCCGACGCAACGCCACCAGCTCGTCGAGCATCCCCGCTGCTTCATCAACCCAGCCCACGCTGCCAGCTCCCCCCGGTCTCGGTACCGCGACACTATCGGCGCGACGACGCATCCCAGCCGACCACCAGCTGCCTGTCCCACCAGGTGGACCGCCAGGAGGGTCGGTCCGGAAGCCAGGCGCTCAGAGAGACGCCGCGGGGGTGCCGGGATGCAGCAACCTAAGGAAGGATCACCGCATGCGTCTTCTGATCCTGGGCGGTAGCTGGTTCCTCGGGCGTGCGCTGATCGCCGGCGCCGTCGAACGCGGCTGGGAGGTGACCGCGTTCACGCGGGGACGATCCGGCCAGCCGCCCGAAGGCGCCCGGCACGTGCAGGGAGACCGCACCGTGCCAGAGGACCTGATCCGGCTCGCGGAGGCCGGACCCTGGGACGCGACGATCGACACCTCAGCCTACGAACCCGGCGAGGTCACCCAGGTCCTGACCACGCTCGGAAACCGCGTCGGACGCTACGCCCTGATGTCGACCGTATCGGTCTACATGGACTGGCCTGAGCGCGCCGTGACCGAGTCCTCCCCGCGCTGGCCGGCCCGGCCCGATGCCGCGGCGACCGACCCCGACATCGAGCAGATGGCCGTCCCGACCCGGTACGGGACGCTGAAGGTCGCGTGCGAGCTCGCCGCCGAGCAGGCACCCGGCGGCGCCCTGATCCTGCGCCCGGGCGTCATCCTCGGCCCCGGGGAGTACACCGGCCGCATGCTCACACTCCTCGGCCACGCCCAGCAGGACGGCCGCTGGCTCTTGGCCGGCACACCCGACCGGCGGATTCAGCCGATCGACGTACGCGACGTCGCCGTGTTCGTCCTCGAGGCGCTCGCGGCGGGCCTGACCGGTCCCTACAACCTGGTCGCGCCGAAGGGCTCGGCGACCTACGGCGAGCTCATTGAGGCGTGCTTGCGGGTCACCGCCGGCACGGCTGAACCGGTCTGGGCGGCGGGCCCCTGGCTCAAGTCGCGGGGCGTAAACCAGTGGACCGAGATCCCGCTGTGGCGGCTCAACCCGGGCACCTGGGAGGTCGACTCGGAACGCGCTCAGGCGGCTGGACTGCACTGCCGACCCTTGGAAGAAACAGTCGCCGACACCTGGGCCGACTATCAGCTGCACCCGCCGGTCTCGCACCCGCGGCAGGCCGAGCACGGAATGGACCCTGAGAAGGAGACGCGCTTGCTCGCCGAACTGGACGCGATGCATGCGGTCGCTGAGCACTCACCGGAGCACCGATCATCGTCGAGCTGAGGCGTGCGCTGTGGTGGCGATGGAGCAAGCTCGATGCCCGGGTAGCCGGGGCGTCAGTGCAGGTGTGATGCCGAGTGGAACGGTCTCACCCGGTCGGGCGTCTCACCCCTCCCAACGTCGCTGAGCGCGCCCAACGCCTAGGACACGCTGGCGGCGAGCAGCGCGCGGTGCTGCTGTGCCGCGGTGACGAAGTCGCCGATGCGCTCGTTGAGGGCGCGCACTTCGCCGCCGCCGCGCCAGGTTCCCACGGCTAGTTCCTGGCGCACTCGGTCGAAGCGGCCGGTGAGTCCGTGGCGACGCTCACCAACCGGCATGTCCCACACGACGCGCAGATCATCGGCGGCGGCATCGAGATCGCCAGCGGCCAGATCGGCAGCGGCCAGATCGACATGAGCTGGTTCGAGCAACGTCTCGGGGTCTGGCTCTGGGCTCGCGAGCGCCCCGCGGATGCGGGGAACCGCCGCGGCCGGGTCGCCCGCTGCTACCCAGGCGGCACCGATGCACAGCTCGTGCCGGGTGGTGCGCCACCCGAACTCGCCGCCGATGTGGTCCTGCAGCTCGCTGTCGCCGGCGGCTCGCTCGAATGCAGTGTCGGAGCGTGCGACGTCGGCGGCGACCTCACGTGCGTCGCCGAGCAGTCCCCAGGCGCGAGCGCGGATCGCGTACAGCCGTGCCGTGGGTGTCCCCGCAGGTGCGTGGTCCAGTGCGCGGTCCAGGAGGTCGATTGCGTCGCGCGGCCGACCCGCCCAGTAGGCCACGAGAGCGAGGAAGCCGCCGGACCAGGCGCGCAGGCCGGCGTGGTCGATGAGGTCGGCGTAGCCGATCGACGCCTTGGCCAGGGCTTTGGCAGCGACCATCTGGCCGACGTCGAAGCTGGCCGCGGACAACAGCGAGCTGGCGATTCCTGCGGCTAGGTAGAGGTCGCTTTGCTGACCAGGACGGCGGGTGCGCTCCAGCAGCCCGTAGGCCATGTCCCGTGCGGCCCGGGCCTCGGCGAGCATCTGCCCGGCGGGTATCTCATGGAAGTCCTTGGCAAGCCGGGTCACGTCGTCCTGTACGTGCTCGATCCCACCATGTTCGATACCGGCCATAGCCGTGGACAGGTGAAGCCACGTCTCGCGGGCCGCGGCGGATGCGGCCAGCGAGTCGACCCTTGCGACGTCGGCCTGAGGCGTTCCCGGGCGCTGGACCGTGACGAGCTGGCGTTCCGCTAGGGAGTAGGTGCTGAGATCGTCCTCGTCAACGAGATCAGCGACGGTGCAGCCATGACCGAAGGCGAGCACCAGGCCGGCCAGGTGTTCTGGGCTGGGCTGCGCGCCTCCGAACGGCCATGACTCCCACTTTGAGACGCGGGTGTCGTCGATCGGAGCGGACGGGTTCGCGGCCCGGTACGCCTGCACCGCCCTCCATTGCTCCCACCCCAGTGCGTATCGCCAGGCGGTGCGCGGGCGCACGTTGAAGCGGCGCCCCATCTCGGCGGCGATCTCGGCGACGGTCAGGCCATTGGCGTGGAGCTGCTGGCGGACCTGTTCGCGTTCGGCCTTTCGACTACGTGCCATCGTGAGCTCGCTGTCTGTCCGGTGGTTCAGGAGGCAGCCCAGCGGGCGCTGGGCTCGTTGTTCTTCAGGGTTGCCAGACGGAATGCCAGCTGGGTCGCCGCGTCGTCGTCGCCTCGATCGGCGCGTTGGATGTAGGAGCCGAGGGTGTGCAGGTCCCGCAGCTCGGTCAGGACCGGCAGGCCGGGCCAGTCAGCCACGTCGTACCCGTAGGCCCGGGAGAACGCCTGGAGCTGGTCCTTGGTCCTGCCAAACCGGATCCCCTGGAAGGTGTTCGCGAGATCGACCTCCCGCGGCCCGACGGCCGCCTCATCCCAGTCACCGAGCCGCGCTCGGTCACCGTCCCACAGCGTGTTGCCGGGGTAGGCGTCACCGTGGATTAGGCCGCGACCGAGCGGGAAGTCGAGAGCGTCGTGCCTGGTCAGCAGGTATTGCGAGCGACTGAGCAGCCAGTCTCGATCGGCGGACGACAGCGCGACGGAGTTCTCGATCGTGTGCTGCAGTGCTACGTGTGGCCGGTGTGGCGGCAGCGTCAGGGGTGGGGCGGGTAACTGGTGCAGCTCGCGCAACAGCCGACCGAGGTGCTCGGGTCCTGGCGGTGGACCATCAGGCTGGGGGTAATGGCGCCACAGCGTGGCGGTGTGACCGTGTGTTTCCAAGGGCTGAGGTACGTCGAGCGGTTGGGTGACGTCAATGCCCTGGCTGGTGAGCCAGCGGGTGAGCCTGAGGGACCGGTCGAGTGCGTCGTGCTGGTCGGCGGTGCTGATGCGAACGATCGCTTGGTCCTTCGGTGCCACAAAGACGGAGGTGGCGTGGGCGCGTACGGGGGCAAGGTCGTCGGTGCGCAGCCCCCAGATTCGGCAGGCTTCGACGGCGGCGTCATGGGGTGTTGTGGCTGTGGCGGTCATCGGCGTTCTGGGCCCTCGGTTCCGTCGATCACGTCATAGTCGTTGATCAGCTCGGCGAGCTGCTTGATGGCTGGGTTTTTTTCGTGTTCGGGGCGGTGCATCAGTGACCGGACGCGGTCCATGGCGCTGCCGAGCTGGCGGATACGCATCTGGGGCGGCAGGTCGAGCACGTGCCGCAGGGCGTGCTCGACGTCGTCGACGCGGTCGTGGAGGATCCCGATGGTGAGCAGATCGATGTGTGCCAGCGCTTCGTCGCCGTAGGAGCGCTCCTCGACGGGTCCGGTGCGGTAGGCAGTGATCGCCGCGGTCGAGTGCCGCCGGGCGGCTTCGTACTCACCGAGCAGCGTGTACGTCCCGCCGAGGTAGTAGTCCTGCTTCGCCGCAGGGAACGTCAGCAGACCACCGAACTGGACGACCTCGTCGTTGACGGGTGTCTCATCGCGAGCCGCGTGGAACTGGTCCAGTGCTGCGCGGGCCCGCGCGTTGTCGCCGATCTTCGCTGCAGCCCGGGCTTCGATCGCGGCGATCCGGATCCGGGACTCGCCTTGCGGCGCGAGAGCGGCCGCCTGCTGCGTCAGCCTCAGCGTCATGCGGCTCTGGGGCGACCACTCGGTGATGAGAGCTGCTGTCCCCGCGGTCCAGGCCTGCAGGCCGGTGTGCCCGGCGTGCTCCGCGAACAGGCGCGCTGCCCGGATCTGCGTCACCGACGACTTGAGCTCACCGAGGTTCTGGGAGGCATGCGCCAGGAGCAGGCATGCGCTGCCGGCCAGGAAGAACAGGTCGCTGCTCAGTCTCGGGTTGGGCCGCTCGTTGAGCAGCGTGAAGATCTCGTCGCGGACGGCGATCAGCTCGGTGAACAGCGGGCGCAGCGGTGCGTGCACATAGTCGGTCGCGATCCGAGAGAGCCGGAAACCGAACTGCTCAAGAACGTCATCGCTGAGGCCCTGGGAGGAGAACAGGTCCGCAAAGGCACTCGAGCTGCGCGCCGCTTCAGTGGCCATAGCGCGCAGTCCCGCGGTGTCATCGCTCGGGGCGAGTTCTGCGACAGGAGGTTGAGGATCGATCACCGCCAGCTCCGCAGCGGAAAGGCTGCCGCGGTCGTGGTCATCGACCAGGTCACGCGGTGTGCAGCCATGGCCGAATGCCAGGGCGAGCCCGGCGAGATTCTCCAGGCTCGGCCGGCTGCCGCCATGCGGCCACCTCTCCCACTTGGAGAGGCGCGTCTCGTCGATGCGGGCAGTCGGGTTCGCTGTCCGGTACGCCTGGACTGCGCGCCACTGCTCCCACCCCAGCGCGAAACGCCACGCCGTGCGCGGACGCTCTCCGAACCGGCGTCCCATCTCGACCGCGATCTGAGCGACGCTCAAACCTGTGGCCTGCAGATGACGACGCACCTGCTCGCGCTCTGACTTCTCGCTTCGTGCCATGACATGCCCCTGTCCGGCGGGACTCAGCGGCGTGGTGCCGTGAGTGTCTTGAGGATCGAGTGGACTTGCTCGACGAGCTCGTCAGGAAAGGGCGCCTGGTCGACCTCGCGGAGTGCGCTGACAGGGATTGACCGGACCAGCTCGCACATCGCGACTTCGGCTTCCTCCGCACCAGGGTTCATCCGGACATGGGTCTCCCAGCCGCGGTCGATGGAGGTCAGCGGGACCACGATCGCGAGTCCGAGCGCGCGATGCTGTTCTGAGTGCGACATCACCAGCCACGGGCGACTGCTGGGCTCGGGGGACAGGCGCGCTCGGTCACCCTGACGGACGTCAGCGGCTCCGGACGGCCGGCTCATCGCGCGCCCTCCTCGAACCGCACCATGTAGTCCTCGACACCGCCAGGCTCCACGGAGGCATTGGCCTCTCGCCGGTAGTCATCGTCGGGGATCTGCCGTTTCACATTGGCCCAGAAGCGGCGCTGCTCATCGTCATTGAGCAGAGCGTCGACCGCCTGACCCAGCGTGAGTCCATGGGCAGCTGCGTACGCGCCCAACCGCTCCCGCACTGCGGGCGAGATCTTGATCGTCGTCTGCATAGCGCGAAGGCTACCCGGTGGTGCCTCAATCGGTATACCCATGAGTGTCCTTCTTGGTATACCTCGACCATCCGCCGCGCCCACGGGAACTTGCACCAGAGGCAAGTTCCTGCACCGCTTCTTGTGTATCCGCAGGTCAGGTGGTGGTTTCAAGCCGCGCGCAGAAATTGCATGAGCACCCGGGTTTCTGCACCTCTCATCGCGTGACCCTGTAGGGCACGGGCCGGCACAGGCCCAGCGAGAGCCGTCGCAGGGAGAACACCGATGACGCAGACAACGGAGCGAGAACGGCTGGGAGATGCGCTGGCCGTCGTCGGCCAGATCATCGACGCCATCGGCGAGGACATGATCGGGTCGCTCACATTCAGCCGATCGGTCATCGCGATCCAGCCCTCACACCTGAGCCAGGGAGAGGTGATCGCGCGCCAGCTGGGTCTGGACAAATTTGTCGATCACCAGATCCTCGTGCCGACCGTGACCGACTGGTCCGGTGCCTGGCCAGGTCCGTCCGAACCCTACGAACTGCACGTACGCGGGACGCGCCAGTCAGTGGCGGCGACGGCATGAGCATGCACTTGACCGACATCGCCGGCCTCCTGCACTACGTCTCCTACGGCGGCGACCTGGCCGTCGTGAACCAGACGATGCGCCTGGAGCCCGACGGAGCCGGTGACGGCTTTCCCCAGCACCGGGTGTTGGAGCTCATCGCCGCGACTCCCGCGGACGCAGGTCTGCTCGTGGCACGGCACAAGCTGGCCGCTGAGCATGAGCTCGCAGCCTGCCTGAGTCCAGGTACCCAGATGTGGTCCGGTTGGATCCACCGACCGACGGCTCAGCGCCCCGGCAGCGGCATGCGTTGCGTCGTGTACGCACCCAACACCCAGGGCCTGATCTCGTGACCGGAATCCGGCCGACAGCTCTCGCATACGTGAGCGGCCCCACCGAGAAGATTCTCGACGAACAGCATGTCGTCATCACCGAGCACGCCGCGGCCGAAGGCCTCGCGATCGAGCGCATCGTGACCGACCGGTTCGACAGGTTGACCATCAGCGAGCTCGTCGCCGCCGCACGGGCCTGTGACGTGCGGCTCGTGCTCATCCCCGCCAGCGCACGCATGGCCGAAGCTCAGGCCCGCGTGGCGTACGACCTCGAGCGACACGGCGCGGTGTGCCTCGTGATCGGCCGGGCCCGCCCTGTTCCTCAGCGAGCCGGGCGGCTCGCCAACGACCCCCCTCGCCAGCGCCTGGTGGTGCCGACATGAGCACCCCCCTACTCCCGGACGTGGACATGACAACGACGAATGACCTCCGCCAGAGCGGTGCAGCCATGGTGGTGCTGGACATCGACGGCACCATCGCTCCCTCTGGCACTGCGGAGGTCACGGCCGCCGTGCGCGCTGCGGTCGCCCGGGTGCGCGCAGCTGGACACCACGTGGTGCTGGGCTCAGGACGTTCCCTGGTCGGCGTGGTGCCGATCGCACGTCTGCTCGGGATCACCGCGGGATGGGTGGTCGCGTCCAACGGTGCGGTGACCGCTCGTCTGGACCCCCAGGCTCCCGACGGGTACCGCCTCCACCAGGCCATCACGTTCGACCCCGGTCCCGTGGTGCGCCGCACGCGCTCGGCGTTCCCCGGCGCGAGGGTCGCCGCCGAGCTCGTCGGGCGCGGCTACAAGGTCAGCCACCTGTTCACACCGCACGAGCTCAACGGCGCGCAGCAGATCGTCGACGTCGCAGAGGTCATCGACCGGCACACAACCAGGCTGGTCCTGAGTGCCCCAGGCATCACTGTCCTGCGCAGCAAGCTCCAGGCCGTCGGGGTGACGGTCACCCCGGCTGGCGACAACTGGCTGGACGTCACGCCACCCGGCTTGTCCAAGGCCACCGCACTCGAGTACGTACGCACCCAGCTCGATGTCCACCCCAGCCGCACCACCGCAGTCGGCGACGGCATCAATGACCTAGAAATGCTGGCCTGGGCCAACCGTGGAGTCGCTATGGGCCACGCACCGGCCGAGGTTCGCGCCGCAGCCGACGACGTCACGGGCACGCTCCAGGACGACGGCGCGGCCACCGTCCTGCGCTCGCTGCTGCCCGAGACGATGCCGGCTGGGCGGTGACCAGGGTGATGGCCAACTTTCCTCATGCGGGGCAGCAGCCCCTGGTCGAGCTATCCCGGGCCTTCCCGCTCACCGACCTGAGTGCGACCACGGCCGGGGCGGATCCCGCCCGGACCTACGAGGCGCTGCGTGCCCAGTGGGGCCCGGTCGCACCCGTCCAGATGGAGCCGGGCGTGCCCGCGTGGTTGGTACTGGGGTATCGGGAGTTCGGCACCGTCGCGCGCGACGAGAAGTTGTACTCGCGCGACACCACGAACTGGCGGCTGCACCGCGAAGGCCTCCTGCCAGAAGGCGCCGCGATCTGGGCATACACCCCGCCGGTCGAAAAGAAGCCGTGGAGCTCGTTCCACCACGACGGCGAGACCCGCGCCCGCCTGCGCCGGCCGCTCGACGACGCCCTGGACGCACTACCGGACGCAGCGGTCAAGGAGCGCACCAACGAGGTGTGCGGGCTGCTCCTGGACCGCCTGGACGGCGAAGAAGGGACCGTCGACCTGGTCCGCGAGTACGCGGCCGTCGTCGGGTTCGGCGCGATGGCGTCCCTGTTCGGATTCGACTCGGACACGGCCGAGCAGATGCGCCAGGACTCCGCGGTAATCATGCAGGAGTACGGTGCCCGGACCGCGGACGCACGCAAGCGGATGGGCCAGGCCCTGATGGGACACGTCGCCTCCCGCCAGGCCCACGCCGCCGTCGACCTCACCAGCGAGTTCGTCCGCCACCCCGACTTCCACAACGGCCGCGAGGTCGCCGACTCGATGACGGTGCCGCTGATCGCGGCCGCCGAGTTCCTGACCGCGTGGGTCGCACTGACCTTGCGGCTCGTGCTCACGGACGAGAGGCTCTCCGCCCGGTGGGAGGGCGGCCGCATCGACCTGGACCAGGCGCTGGACGAGGTCCTATGGCGCGACACCCCGGTCCCCAACTCGTGCCTGCCCAGGTTCGCGACCAAGGACACGGTGCTTGGCGGGGCACTGATCCGCGAGGGCGACGCCGTCGTACTGGCGATGGCCGGAGCGAACCGTGACCCAGAGTTCTTCGCCGGCGAGCTGGAGGTCGGCAACAAGTCCCACCTCGCGTGGGGCACCGGGCCGCACGCCTGCCCCGCCCAGCGTCACGCCCGGCTGATCACCCGCACCGCGGTGCAGCGCATCCGCCAGGAGCTCACCCTCACCCTCGACGTGCCCGTCGACGAGATCCAGTGGGCCTCCACCCCGTGGGTCCGCCATCCCCAGACCCTGCCCGCGCGGTACCGGCGAGAAGCCACGCGCGGCACCGAGCTGTAACCCGAAATCCCATCCCGTACCACCTACCCCCGGAGGTGCTGTCATGGAACCCGACCAGCTCGAGAACCTGTACCAGTTCGACAAGAACGGCGATCTGCAGAAGGACATCCGCGCGCTGCGTGAGCTTGGCCCGGCGCCCGCGGTCGCGTTGCCGGGCGGTGTGCGAGCGCGCGCCGTGGTCCACCCGGAGCTGCTGAAGGTCATCGCTCGGCACAAGCTGGTGTCCAAGGACGCCGGCGTGCACTGGCCCACCTACTACAACAAGCAGCTTCCGGAGGACTGGGAGCTGCTGCCCTGGGTCGCCGGCAAGCATGCCTTCTCCACCGAGTACGACAACCACACACGCCTGCGCGACCCGCTCAACAAGGCTCTCCACCCCCGCCAGGTCCAGGTGATGACGCCTCGGATCGAGCAGATCGTCGCAGCGGCACTGGACCGCGCCGCCGCGGCGGGCACTGATCCCGTGGGGCTGCCGTGCGTGGTGGACCTGCGCGAGACGCTCACGCTCGCTGTCCCCATCGCAGTCATCTCCGAGCTGCTCGGTATCCCAGACCACCTCGCTGGTCCATTCCAGCGCTGCGCCGACACCCTGTTCGACACCACGGTGTCCCGTGAGCAGATGCGCGCCAACCAGGGCGAGCTGCAGCAGACCCTCGAAGCGCTCATCAACCACCGGACAGCTCACCCCGGCGACGATCTGACCAGTGTCCTGCTCAGTGAGGAGGACGGCCGCGACCTCACGCCCGTGGAGCGCATGGCCACGATCCGCCTGATCCTCGTCGCGGCGATCGAGACCGTCGGAAACCTGATGGGCAGCGCGATCAAGGCCCTACTCACCCACCCCGGAGCGCTCGCCACCGTCCGCGCCGGAGAAGCGACCTGGGACGACGTGATCGACGAGACCCTGCGCCACGAAGGCCCCGCCGGCGGTGTGCCGCTGCGCTTCCCCGTCGAGGACATCGCCATCACCATCGACACCGACAACGGCCCCGAGACGATCCTCTTCGCCGCGGGCGAGCCCATCCTGCCCATCTGGGCCGCCGCCGGCCGCGACCCCCGCACCAACCCCGACGCCGACCAGTTCGACCTCACCCGCGACAAGCCGCAGCACCTAGCCTTCGGCCACGGCCCCCACTACTGCGCCGGCGCCCACCTCGCCGTCGTGCAGACCGAGATCGTCCTGCGCGCCGCATTCGACCGCTTCCCCAACCTGGCGCTCGCCGTAGACGGCACCTCCATCGGCACCACCCCGGGCTTCATCGCCAACGGCCCCGCCGAGCTCCCCGTCCACCTCGGTCAGGCGAACACCGCCAAGGTCGCTGAGAACGGTCACCCTTCGAAGAGGCGTGGCAAGGGCGCCGCGCGGTCAGCACCCCCGGGAACCGCACGGTGAAGACCGCCACCACCAGGCTGCTCGAGCTCGGCGCGCAGATCAGCGCCGCGCTCGAGCAACTGCCGCCGGACGCGGACGTGAAAGTCCGCGTCCGGCACGGGGACGGCCCTGCCCTGGAGGCGGCCTCGATCTGGGCCACTGTCGCGGGGACGGACACCCCAGTCCGACGATGCGAGCTGTCGGCCGCGGTCGGTATGCGTATGGACGAGATCGAGAAGGCGCTCGACCGGGCCGGGGTGCCCTACCCGAAGGCCGACCTCCGCCTGCGTGCGCGGTGGCGGCGCATCACGGCCCCCGGCGACGTCGTGCTCGGTTACGAGCTGACCGTCCACGTCCCGAACGGCCAAGACAGACCTCAGGCCGTCCAACCCCACGCCCCAGCAGGCGACGCCTGACCCCACCCAGCCCCTCCGATCAGACAGAGCTATGGACACGAACGTGAGAAAGAACCGCACCCCCCTGATCGGCCGGCGCACGGCCCGGCGCCCGTTCGCCGCACCAGCAAGACCCGCACCAAACGCGCCAACCACGTCGACCGCGACGTCGACCACCTTGGACGACGTCGGCCCCGCGCTCCTGGCGGTCGAGCTCGCCCTGACCGGCGACGGCCCGTGGTCGACCGCGCTAACCGCGATCAAGCAGATCCCCACCGGCCCGGACGCCACCTCTCGCGCGAGCCTGTTCCTCGGCGCACCGGCAGCCGCGTTCGCCCTGGACGCGGCAGCCGCGGACGGCTACCTGCAGGTCCCGGACGCCGAGGTCGTCGACGACGCCCGCCGTAGGCAGAGCGTGCTCGACGGCTACCTGTTGGAGGTCGTCGAGCAGCGCCTGGCCGGGGCGGCGGCACGGGCACAGGCCGGGCGCCCGCCGACGTCGGCCGAGCTGGGACTGACCGACGGGATCCTCGGGCTCGGAGTGCTGCTCCTGCGCCGCGCTCCGGGCAGCGAACTGATGCAGCAGGTGATCGACTACATCGTCGGCCTGACCCGCCCTGTGCTGGTCGACGGGGTGCAGGTGCCCGGCTGGTACGTCCACCACGCCCCCGCCCCGGGCGAGGCGACCCCCGGCGGGCACGTGAACCTCACCATGGCCAGCGGTGCCGCGGGATTGTTGGCGTTCCTGGCGACGTGCGTGCGCGCCGGCTACTCCCTGGAGAGCCTGCGCACACCGCTCCAGGACCTCCTCGACTGGTTCGTCACCTGGAAGCAGCCCCCGAGCGCCGAGTGGCCGGACAGTGTGTGGTGGCCGCGCTGGGTCACGCCGTCCGAGGTCCAGACGGGGCACATGGCTGGCCGTGACGAGGGAGAGGCGCTGCCGTCCTGGTCGCGGGTGGCGGGCATGGCCCGGGCCGTGCAGATGGGGGCAGGCGTGCTCGCCGAGGGCCGGCACGCCAGGTCGGACGAAGCGCGCAAGGTTCGGATGATGGCGGAGGAGGCGCTGCTGGCGTGCCTGACCGACCGGCAGGTGCGCCGACTCGGCGGCGGCCTGTGGGGTGGGCTGGCTGGCCTGTACCAGACGGGCCACCGGGCCGCCGCAGAAGCGGTCGGGCCGATGGAGATTCGGCTGAAGCACCGCATGTCCGCAGTCGGGGACGCGCTGCGTGCCCAGGTTGCCGCCCAAGCGGCGGGCGCACCGGACGATCTGTGGTCGGGGAGGTCCGGTCTGCAGCTGGCGGCGCAGACGCTGCGGCGCGGGACCGCGCCCACTTCACGGTGGGATGCCTGCCTGTTGATCACGGGCAACCCCCGCCCGGCCGCCCCGAGGAGTGGAACGTGGTCGTGATGCGAACTACCCAGCTCCGGGCCGGATTGGCCGTAGCGAACCTGCTCCAGCCCTTTCCCCTGATCGCGCGGCCGGCGCCGCTTGGTGTCGCGCTCGAGGTACGCGTCGCCCAGCTGACCTCGCTCCTGAAGGGCCCGTTCGGGAACGAGGGTGCCGCCTTTGCGTCGCGTGCCCTGAACGGCGCCGCGGCGCTGGCCTCCGAGTGCCGGCGTCCCAGGGAAGCAAACCGGATCCTGCGGGGGCACCTTGCGGTCTACGCCGGCAGGGACTCGCTGAGCGTACCGGCGGCGCTGTCGATGCTCGAGCCTGCTGCGGATCTGGCCCGTCTGTACGCCGTGGCCGGTCATCCGGACCTGGCGGTGACGTGTCTGACCAATCTGATGTACGCGGTCCGCGCTGGGACGAGCGTGAAGCTCGACCGCTACGTCCTGCCGCTGGACCGTGTTGAGGGCGGACCTGACGAGCTGCGGCTCTGGCATGAGGTGGCGTCGGCGCGGATGCTGGGCGACGCCGTCAAGATCCTGAACATGGCGGCGAAGTGGCCCGAGGCAGCGGATCTAGTCACCATGAACGGCGGTCCGGGATCCCGCCTTACCGAGCCACGCCAGGCCGTGATCGTGCCGCACCTGATCGGCGGCGGCCTGGCCTCGGCTCGTAGGCACCTGGAGCAGGCGCAACCCACCCAGGAGTGGGAGACCGAGATCGCCTCATGCCTGTCCGTGCTGGCCGCTGAGCCCGATGACCGTGCCGACGCCGCGGCGGTGATGATCGAGACCTTCCAACGCAGTGCGCCGGCGGCGCACCTCGCCGCCTACCGGGCGCGGTACGGGATCACCGTCACCCGCCTGGCCCACACCACCGGCCACCAATTCGCGAGCATCGCGCGCCAAGCCGCGGCGGAGGCGATCGCCGTCGGCGACGGCCACGCCGCCCGCGAGCTCCTGCGCACCGTGGCCGGCTGCCTGTCCCGGAAGGACATCGCCACCCTCGAGCGCAAAGTCACCCGAGCGGGCCTACGCGGCGGTGCGCTGACCGGGCACTACCTGTCCCGCCTGCGCAGCACCGCCGACCGCGCAACGACCATCCTGCGGGACTCCCTGCAGACCGCACCGCGCTGATCAGGAGGACCACCGATGCTGGAGACGACCAACCACGAGGCCAGAGCGCACCGGCCCGAAGGGATCAACCCCGGGCGTGCCCGGGGCGCGATTCGCCGCCTGTACGACCAGGAAGAGCTCGCACCCGCCCGCCTGTCCGCGCCCCTCCTGATCCGTCCCGACGGTGAAGCGACCGGCGCACTGCCCGGCGAGGTCGACCTGGTCGGCCTCTCCCACCACGTACGCCGGCTCGCCGCCCTCGGCTTGGGCGGGGTCAAGGTGTTCGCCGCTGGCCATGACCACGACCCGCGGGGATCGGCCGCGATAGCCCCCGACAACCGCATGCTCCGCGCCATCGAGACGATCAAGACCCACGCCCCGCAGCTTGCCGTCACCACGGAGGCCTGTGGCTGCTCCTGGACGTCCACCCACGAGTGCGTCCTGCGCCACGACGACGGCCGCATCGACCTGACCAATACCTACGAGCTCATGAGCCAGATGGCGCTCATGCACGCCGCGGCCGGCGCCGACGCCATCTCACCCACGGCCATGCTCGACGGGTCCATCCGAGCCGTCCGCCATGCCCTCAACGACGCCGGCTGGCGCGACGTCTCGGTCAACCCCAACATCGCCGTCGATACCGCCCTGTACGAGCCGTTCAAGGCGCTCATGGGGACCCAACCCGCCGCCGGCCGCCGCACGGGCCTGCAGATCGACACCGCCCGCTTGGTCCCCGCCTCCGTCGACTGTGCCCACCGCTGGCTCGCCGAAGGCGCCGACACACTCACCCTCCAGCCCGTCATGACCAACACCGACGCCCTCGCGGCGCTCGCGGCCCGGACCAATACTCCGGTGGTGGCGTACTCGACGTCGGGGGAGTGGGCCGCACTCCAGGCCGTGCCGGCGTCGGTGGCCATGGACTACCACCGGATGCTGTTCCGCCTCGGTGCCGGCCACGTGTTGTCCTTCGCCGCCGAGAAGATCGCCCAGACCCTGCAGAACGGACCCCGCTCGTGAACGACGCACCTCTGACCCGCCCCCACATTCTCGACGTCATCCAGGAGTCAGCGGCCCGGCTCGGGTTCCGCATGTCGTGCGAGGAACGCACCGGCGCACTCCTGGCGACCCTGGCAGCCTCGAAGCCGGGCGGCCGATTCCTGGAGATCGGCACGGGCGTCGGCGCGGGCGCCGCCTGGATGGCGTCGGGTATGGACGCCAGTTCGCGTCTGACGACGATCGAGTTCAACCCTGGCCTCCATGCCGCCGCGGCGGTGACGTTTTTCGACGACCCACGAGTCGAGCTCGTGTGCGCTGACGCCAGCGAGTGGCTGCGCGAGTACGACGGCGAGCCGTTCGACCTGGCGTTCGTGGACTGGCGGCCGGGCAAGTTCTACCAGCTCGACACGCTCCTCAACCTCCTGGCTCCTGGGGGCTTGTACGTCGTCGACGACCTGTTGCCGCAGGACACCTGGCCTGAGAACCACCCCGAGCGCGTCGACCAGTTCTTGGAGGCGTGGCCCCGCGCGGGCATGGTCGCGACGCCGATGAGCTGGGCCAGCGGGCTGCTCGTCGCCGCCAAGACGGCGTCGGCGCGGATACCGTGAACCCCATGTCTTCCCCCGTCCTGCGGATCGTTACCCGCTCCTCGCCAATGGCCCGCGCCCAGGTCGAGCGCGTCCGCAGCCTCCTGGCCCAGACCTCGCCTGACCTCGACGTCGAGGTCGTGCCTGTCACCACCACCGCGGACCGGTGGACCGGCCACCTGTCGGCCCTTGGGGGCAAGGAGAACTTCGTCCGGGAGGTCGACGCCGTCCTGGCCGCGGGCGCCGCCGACGTCGCCGTGCATTGCCTGAAGGACATGCCCGGCGAGAAGCCGCTCCCGCCCGGGATGACGATCGCGGGCTACCTCGAGCGCGACGACGTGCGCGACTGCCTCGTCAGCCCGGCTGGCCTGACGCTGGCCGAGCTACCGGCCGGGGCCAGGATCGGCACCTCCTCGGTGCGTCGACGAGCCCAGCTCACCGCCATCCGCCCTGACCTGGACTTCGTGCTGTTCCGCGGCAACGCCAACCGCCGCCTGGAGAAGCTCGCGGCCGGCGAGGTCGACGTGGCGATCCTGGCCGTCAGCGGCCTGGATCGCATCGGCCGAGCCGACGCCATCACCGAGATCTTCGAGCCCGAAGTCATGCTTCCGCCGGTCGGCGCGGGCATCCTCGCTCTGCAGTGCCGAGCGGACGACGACGCCACGCTCGAGGTCCTGGCCCCGCTCAACGACCCGGCCACGTGGCGCGAGGCCACCGCGGAGCGGATGTTCCTGCACGTCCTGCAGGGGCACTGCAACAGTCCGATCGCAGGCTGGGCGAGCCACGTCGACGACGAGCTGCAACTGCACGGCGCCGTCTACTCCTTGGACGGCAAGACCGCCCTGACGACGACCGAGTCCTCCGGCAATTTCACGCCCGCCGACCTGGGCATGAGCGCGGCCCTCGCGCTCGTCAAGCAGGGAGCCCGCGACGTCATCAGCGCCGCGCAGCACCCCTGATCCACCAAGGCACCTCCCCACGCGCCACGCGCGGCTGCTGCCCGATGAGCCCACCATCTGGAGGTACCCGATGATGACCGACCCGGAGCAGATTCTCGGCCAGCGCGACGAGCAGGCCGTGCTCGAGGCAGTGGGCGCCGCCCGCCGAGAGCAAGCGGCGCTCGAGGCGCTGGGCGGCCGGCGGTGGTTCGCGGCACCCCTGGCCTCGTTCGAGCGAGAGGAGGCTCGGTTCGAGCGGTGGATCAACTGCCATCTGGTCTCGCCCGCACGGTGGGACAAGCTGGCCGCCGAGGACATCACGACGAGCATGCACCGGTTCCAGAGCGTCCGCGAGACCCTGCGCAACCCGTTCCATCCCCGCACGCTGGAGATCCTCGACGAGGTCGCCGCGTTCATCCTGGAGCGCCGCGGCGTACGCGACGGGTTCGCCGACGTCGTCGACGACCTGCCCCCTTTGGCCAAGCGCCTGAACCAGGCGGGCATCGAGGAGTACATCCGGGCCGAGATCGCCCGCCGTCAGGCCGTAGCAGCCGACCCCGTGCTGCTCGTGAAGCACCAGCAGGCCGAGCTCAACACGGTCCAGTCCCACCGCGCCGGCGAGCAGTGGCTGATCGTGCAGCACAAGGCCAGCGGCATGCGCTCCCGGTTTATGTACAAGCCCGACCAGGTCGAGGGGAAGGTATACGCCAGGCCGTTCGGCATCGCCTCGATCGACCCCGACCGGATCGAGGACCCGCAGAACCGGGCCCCCGAGTGGCAGGACTACGCCGGACTCGGGATCGGCACCAAGCTCTACCTACGAGCCACCGAAGAACTACCCGACGTGCGCTGGGGAGCCACCTCCGTCAGCCCATACGCCGAACCACTGCGCACCAAGCTTCACGCCATCGACCCCTGGCGCTGGCGCTCGCGGATGTGCTCCTGCTACGAGACGTGGGGCGGGCTGACCCGGCAGGCCTTCGCCGAGGCCGTTCACGAGCCCGCGGTCCGCGATTCGGAGGCTTGAGAGATGGCAGTTCCGCGCCCGGATGCCGTCGCGGCGTACGCCGCCGCTGCCGCGGCGGACCGGACGGAATCGGCCCGCGCGCTCCTTGAGCGCGACGGTTATGTACCGGTGGATGGGCCAGGCGAGCTGTCAGGGGGTGCGGCTCTGCTGCGCGAGCACCTGGTCGCTCCTCCGCCGGCGCAGGATGTACTCGCTGAGCGTCTGCTGGAGTTTGCCGGCCGCCCGCGGCCCTGGCTCCCCAGCGGGGTCAGCGTGCGAACCGAGTTCGCGTGGATCAGCCCGGGCCGGATCTTGCTGGGCCGTGAGGGCCTGGACTCCTTCCACCATGACAACAGCGACGGCGCGCGACAGCGCGTCCGTGGCGAGATCTCACGCGAGGCGCGCGTGCCCTTCGATCCGGTGGCCGGCATCCCGCAGTTCGCGCGCCGGCTCGCTGCCGAGCAGGGACACCCCGAGAGTCTGGCCGAGCTGTTCGGCCTGCCGGACCCCGAGGTGCCACTGCACTTGATGGTTGAGGGCTGGTGGACGCCGGCCGGCGCGGTCTTCAAGGTCTCGGAGAACGGGAACCATCGTCTGGCCGCCATGGCTGTCCTGCGGGCGCCATGTGTCCTTGCTCGCGTGGAGTGGTACGGGCCAACCTTCGACTCCGGCTACGAGGACAACACCAGCCCTGTGATGGACCAGTTCGCGTGGATCGACTTCTTGCGGACCTTCCAGGTCGTCGCTGGCACTGGGGACCTGAACCACGAGCGCGCCCACCACGGTGTCGGCCTTGAGTACCTCGCCCACACCGGGCCGTTCACCACACGATGGCCGGTCCTGCTCAGCGGGCCCGACACGGCCAAGAGGTCACTGGCTGCCCTCGACACGCTCACCGGCACCGCCTACGCCGGGGGCATCGGCACGCTGCCACGGTCGCTGTTCGACGACCCCCGACGCGTCCGGGCGGCGATGCGACAGCTGCACCGGACCACGGAGAAGATCCAGGCCAGAGCCCCCTGGCCGGCCCCGCCGCGAACCGGTCTCCGGAGGTTCTCCGGCTCCGGTCTCTGACCCGTCCTGCGACCACGCCAGCATCAGACATCGCTTCGAGAGGATCCGCCCGTGACCTTCGACTGGAACGCCACTGCCCCCGGGGGCCGCACCGGTGTGCGGCTCGGCGCCGTCTCGTGACGTCGCTGGTCGTGGAGGTCGCTCGGCCACGGTTCTGGTGGCGAGCCGACGGCGATCGGCTGCGTGAGTGGGCCAACCTGCAGGTCAGCCCGGACGACGCAGACGGCTACCAGCGGCACGAAGACCGCGACGACCAGCGCTGGGATCTGGTCGCCACGGCGGTGGCGAGCGTCGGCGCCGAGCTGGCAGCTGGTGCGTGGACACCACTGTTCTACGAGGACGAGCCGACGAAGGACGGCAGGGTCGAGGTGGACCTGCCCAGTCCGCTGTCGCCCACCGAGACCCACATCGTCCGGTCCTGGTTCAACGACGCCGAAGCCGTGTGCACCGATCCTTGGGACGCCGACCTCGGCGTCCAGAACGGTCGGCACCGATTGTGGGACGCCCTGCGCCACAGCAGCGACCTGCTGCTACCGATCCGCGGCACCAGCCTCCGGTACGCGAACCCGTACGCCGCCAGCGAGTACGAGTCGCGCCCAGGCGTCACAGATCGCTGGCAGGACAGCTTCACCACCTACTGCCTCGACGAGCTGTACTTCATCGACTGGTTCGACCACCGCGACGCACTCAACCGTCGCTTCGTCGCCGCGCTCCAGGAGGCCGCCCGCGGCCAGTGGCCTGACCCGACAGCGCTCGGCCACGACACTCCCGAACCGCTCGTCGAGCCCGGCAGCACTGCACAGCCGCCACCGCCCACCCGCCTGCAGCGGATCGCTGCCTGGCTCCGGGGCGCCGAGAACCACCACCGATGAACACCGGATCCGCAGGGGGAACCGCATGACGACCACACCGATGACCGACCGCGCCGACGAACTGCGCGCGCAGCTCGTCGACGGACTGCGCACCGGTGTCCGGCGCCCACCGATGAACCTGCCCGCTCCCATCTGGGCGGCGATGCTGGCCGTGCCGCGCCATGCGTTCTGCCCACCCGGCACGACGCTGGAGGAGGCCTACGCCGACGACGTCGTCCGCACCCGACGCAACGAGACCACCGGCAAGACGACGTCCTCGGTCAGTGCCCCATGGCTTCAGGCGAAGATGCTCGCTCAGGCCGCCATCCACCGAGGCATGAGGGTCCTCGAGCTCGGCAGCGGAGGCTACAACGCCTCCCTGATCGCCGAGCTCGTCGGCGAGGCCGGCTACGTCGTGACCGTCGACATCGACCAGGTCGTCGTCGAGAACACCAGGGCCGCTCTGGCTGCCGCCGGATACGCCCACCGAGTCACCGCCATCTGCGCCGACGCCACCGCCCCGCTCGACCTCGGAACCTTCGACCGGATCATCGTCACCATGGGCGTCTGGGACATCCCAGCGGCCTGGACCGACCAGCTGAACGCCGCCGGCGTCCTCGTCGCGCCACTGCGGGCCCGCCACCCCAACGAGTGCTGGTCCATCGACTTCCACCGCGACGGCGACCTCCTGGTGGGGAGGACGGCGTTCGTCTGCGGTTTCGTCGACGCCCAGGGCGTCGGTGCCCTGCACCCCGACACCGCCGACGTCACCCTCGCCGACACTCCCGTCACCCTCACCGCATGGGACCCCACCACCGACCTCACTCACCTGGCCGCCGAGCTCGACCAGCCCACCTCTGTGCGCGTCGGGTCGGGCGTAGTTCTCACCCCGCCCGGAATGTTCGTCGGCATGCGCACCCACCTCGCCTTCCACCTACCCGGCCTCGCCGAGATCACCTTCGACGGCGGCGGCCTGACCCGCCGCTTCCACCAGGAGTCCTGGACCACCTTCGCGCGCGTCGACCACGACTCCCTCGCCGTCGCCGGCTACTGGGAGACCGACCAAGGGCACGAGCTCGGCGCTCGCGGCTTCGGGCCGCGGGCAGGTCAGGTCGCCACCGAGCTGGCCGGCTACATCGCTGAGTGGGGGGAGCGGGGGCAGCCGCAGCGTGCCGCGCACGTATATCGCGTTCCAGGCTCGACGGCGCCACTGGAGGGGTCGATGCTTCAGCTGCCCGGCGGCGGGCACCTGGCTGTCACCCAACACCAGGATCGCGCGGGGGAGGTCTGAGGGGCTCAAGGGTCCAGCCAACGCACCACCGCTCGAACACCCTCGCGTTCACCGTCACCCGATTCAAGCGCCTGAGGAGGCACCCGACCATGACCGAACGGCCGCTCGCTACCCCCACCGCCGTCACTCGGACCGTGGTAGCAACCACCTACGACCTCATCTGCCCCGACGACCTGGGCCCCACCGAGACAAACACATTCGTCCCGCGGCGGCTCGAGGTCAAGGTCTTCGAGGGCGGGACGGTGTTCGCCACGCTCACCGGGCGCATGGCTGCCGACCGCGGAGCGCCGCACGGCGAGGACCTGGTCCAGACGTGGGTGGACGGCCCGACCGACAGCGGGCTGCCTCGGACTGTGACCAGCGCGCCCGACTGGGTACGCAAGGCAGTCCAGAGCGCCACTGCCGCCGTGCCGGCGGGCCCAGCATGAGCACATGTGTGTTCTGCCAGATCGTGCAGGGGAAGGCGCCGGCGACCGTGGTGTGGGCGTGGGAGGACGCGGTCGCGTTCGTGCCGCTAGGCCCGGTCGTCGAGGAGGAGCACGGGCACGTGCTCGTCGTGCCCCGGACCCATGTCGAAGACTTCACGACGAACCCGGAAGTGACCGCGGCGACATCGCGCCGCGCCGCCGAACTCGGCGCCAAGCTGCGCGCCGCTGGCCGGGACCTGAACCTGATCACTTCTGCTGGCCCGGCGGCGACGCAGACGGTGCGCCACCTGCACGTCCACGTCGTGACCCGGCGGGCCGAGGACGGGCTCCATCTGCCCTGGACCGGCCAGAAGAAGGGCTAGGGGCAGCGTGAGCACCGAGAGCATGGGCGTGCCTGTTGTCCTGGACACGGACATCGGGGGCGACGCCGACGACGCGCTGGCCGTCGCCGCGGCCGCGCGCCTCCTGCCCGACCTGGCCGCGGTCGTGACCGGCGACGAGCTCGACGGGCAGCGCGCCAGGTTCGCCCGTCACCTGCTGGACCTGCTCGACCGGCCCGACGTCGTCACGGTCGCCGGCGCGGACCTGGGCCACGTCCGCGACTTCGTCGTGGAGGACCTGGTGCCCGACGACGTGCCGGCCCAGCGCGTCGACGTGGTCGACGTCTTGCTCGAGGTGTGTGCGCGCGCCGACGGGCCGGTCCGGTGGGTCGGGATGGGGCCGCTGACGAACCTCGCCCGGATCGTGACCGAGGTGCCAGTCGTCGCCGCGCGGCTGCAGGTGACGCAGATGGGCGGCGCGCTGCGCTACCGGCATCCGGACCGGGCCGAGCACAACGTCCACCAGGACGTGGCCGCGACGGCGACCGTCTTTGCTGCGGCCGCCGACGGGCGGCTGCCGCGGCCGTCGTTCGTGGCCTCCGAGGTGACGTGGGACCCGCGGATCGCGGTCACCCGTGAAAGCCCGATCTACCAGGGCCTCGCAGCCGACGACGCGCCCGCCTGGGCGCGGCTGCTGGTCCAGAGCCTGGACCGCTGGTTCGAGCGCTTCCACCCCGCGACCCTCCAGCACGACGCGCTGACCCTGACCGCGGCCCTCGGCCTGCCCTTCGTCAGCTTCGACATGCTGCCGATCCGCCTGGACGACGTCGGACGCACGAGCGTCGACGAGACCTCCGGCGCCCCGATGCGCTGGAGCTTGCGCGCCGAGCACGAGCCGTTCATGAACTGGCTTGCCGCAGCGCTCGCCCTGGCGAGCTCCACTGCGCGGTCGACCGCTGGCCATCGTCCGGTGGACCGGCGGGCGGAGGGCTGTTGTCAGAACTCGTCGTCGCCGGCGATCTGACCGATGGGGAAGATGTGTCGGGTGGCTGCGCAGACCGTCTCCAGGGCGTGCACCGGTGTGCCCTCCCTGGAGTAGCTGGTGCGAAGGATCTGGACGACCCACTCGTCTGGTTCGAGCTCGAGCGTCTGCCGTTCGAAGATGGTCGGCCGCCGGCAGGTGAGGGACTCCTCGGCGTGTCCGAACGTGTAGCCGAGATCGTCGAGCGCGGCCTGCAGGGTCGGCCGGACGAACTCGGGCTCGGCGATGCGTGTGTCGCCGAACAGGTCGGCGCGGAAGAACGAGGTCGCGATCCTGACCGGCACGTCGTTGGCCTTCATCAGCTTGCGCCGCGCGATCACGTCGGAGCTCTCGGGTACGTGCAGCACCGCGGCGATGTGCTCGCTGGCTGTCTCCGGTCCGACGTACAGCATCTGCCGGTCGGCCTTGATGCCCTGCTGCTCCGCCTCGACCAGGAAGAGGCTGACCGACCCGCGGGTGCTGGGCGGCGTGGGTAGGGACCGCTGCACCAGCACGCGCGGCGCCGCTGTGGAAGGCGGCTCGGGCGCGCGAGCGGCCTCACCCTTCCCGATCTGGGTGACGCGAGCTGGGGTGACGCCAAGCCTGGCGGCGATCTGGTCGCGTGACTTGCCCTCGGTCTTGGCGTCGGCGATCGCCTGCCGGCGGTAGCGAGCTCCCGCCTCGAGCAGACCCCCGCCCTCGGTCATCAGCCGCGTGAGTGCTTCCGCGCGGTCGAGCGGGTCCGGCAGGTTGGCGGCTTCCTGAAGAGATCGGGCGTCCATGGCCCCGAGTATCGCAGACGGGGTAAGGGGGGCTATCTCGAACCTCTTGCCATTCAGGGTTAGCCCCCCTTACTCTCAGAGAGTTATCCCCCCTTACCGTAAGTGGGGGTTACCTCATCGGGAGGCTGGCACATGGCACGTGTAACCGGCGAGACCCTCACGGACCGACTCGGACCGCGCCGGCATCCGAGCCGACCGGCCTCTGCTCACCGTCGGGGGACCGCGATGACCGCGGCCACCGTCGAGCTCGACTGGGCGACACGAGTCATCGCGCACTGGGCGGCCGCCGACCTGCGCAGCACCGACGCACGGCTCGGCGCCCTGAGCATCGGCGACCACAGAGTCGAGATCGCCGAGATCACCGTGACCGCAAGCTCCACCGACGACGCCACACGGCTGGCCGAGCTGCTCAGCCTCTCGCCCGCGAACCCCGAACCCGGGGTGCACTGGCAGGCCTGGTCCGGATGGGTCAGTGAAGCCTCCGCCCAGTACCCGGTACTGGTGCGCGTGGCCGCACCGACCGCCGGCCGCGAGGTGCACTCATGACCCTCCACAGCACGCTCCACGCGCCCACCGCCGGCATCCGCCTGGTGTGGCCCGCGGCCTACACCGTCGTCCTCGACCCCGGTGCCAGCGAGCAGGCTCGCATCCGCAACATCGTCCGCGAACGCTGCCTGATCGTTCTCGCCACCGGCCTGGCGTTCACCGCCATCGCGATCCTGCACAGCTCACAACCGCATGACCGGCCCTGGCCCCTTGCCGCCATGCTCCTCCTGGCGGCGCTCGCGGCCCGCCGCGGCTCGTCCGGGGCGAAGGGTCGTTCCCGCTCTGCTCGTCGACGTGCTCGACCCGCTGCGCGGCATGGCTCCCTCGGCGCCGAGCGAGGTGCAGCGTCTTGTCTGGGAGGCCAGCGAGCTGATCCGAACCGCTGAAGCGCTCGACGGCGCTCCGGGTTGCGACGCGTGTGGCGCACGCATCGAGGCGATCGCCGCCCGCCTGGGAACGCTCCTCGACGCCGCCGTCGCCGAGAGCCCCCTGCTCTCCTCGAGGAGGTCAGCCTGATGCCCCTGCTACTGGTCTATGCGGGGATCGTCGTCGTGCTGTGCGTGTGGGCGGCATATGCCTGGAAGCCCCACCGCCGCTGACGTCGGCCCGCACCGCATCTGTCCTACCTGCCAGCTACCCGGGTACGTCGAAGGCGCCCCAGGGGATGAGGAACACAAGTGTCAGCAAGCATCCCGCCCATGAGGCGCCTTCGGTTCGAGTGTCCCACTCGCGCGACGCGGCGTCCAGCGCCGCGGGCGGAGAGCCGCGGCGCGGTCGCGGTGGCCAGACGAGGTCGCTCGCGACTGCGCAGGTGGTCAGCTCCCGAGGAACGCTGCCGCCCACTCCATGAGCTGCTCCGCCGCGATGTTGCCCGCGACGCCGCCAGCGAGTGTCACCGCCCCGGACCGGACCTTGTCCACGAAGGCCACGAGCTTGCCCTTGCTCGGCTCCTCCCGGGCGGCAAGCACCGCAGCGACGTAGGCGCTCAGATCCTCGTTGCCCAGTCCGAGGTCCTGAGCAGCCTTGCTCAGGCTGGCAAGGTCGCCCGCGTTGACCGTGACGGTTTGGGTGACGTTGGCCCCTTGGGCGATGGTCGGCGAGCCGCCGTAGATGTGGTTGTGGAACGTCGTGATCACGCTCTGTACACCCGCGTCTTCAACGGTCGGTCCTCCAGGCTCGCCAGCCGAGGCGGCGGCATCCTGCAGGTCGAGCGCCAGCTTCATGACCTCAGTCCTGATCGCGTCGAGCACACCGACGATGGACGCCTTCTGCACCATGATCCGCGCTGAGAACAGCGACGTCCCCTCGACGTGCGCAGCCTTCCCTTCCGCGGCCAGAGAGTTCCACAGGAGCACGAGCTGGGCCGGCCACGGCTCACCGATCTCCTGGTCGCTGGCGGCCAGCCTTTCTAGTTCCGAGACCGGTTGGCGGAAGGGGAGCAGGAACCACGCCTTCGGGAAGTCGTCAGAGACGTCGTGCACCACGAGCGTGGTCGCCCCGTTGTATCCCGACCATGTCGCCTCGACCCCGGTCTCCGTGCTGCGGCGGTACACGGGCAGCTCGTCACGCTCGATGTTGGCGTCGTATCCGGCGAGCTCTCGCTCGACCCAGTTCCGCACCGTGTCGGCACGCAGACGGCGCGCCGCGGCCAGCGCGCTCCGCAGCAAGTTCGCAGTGCTGACGGACGGATCCGAGGCACCGTCGATGATCCTGTCGAGTGCTGACGCCATCGCGCGAGCATCTCACCTCTCGGCGTCGGCACGTATGCCTTCCCGGCAGCACCCGCTGGCTCCGCCCTCACTCCCACCGGGTGGGCGGCGTGGCAATGCGTCTTCCCACGGAATCTGCCGGTGCTCTGCCACCTTCGTGGCAGAGCAGCCGAAATACGCTCTGACCTGCACGATTACCCGGTTTGCCACCGGATCGCCAGAGCCGCTCTGCCAGCCCTGGCAGAGCGGAAAATATCGCTCTGACCTGCTTGAATACTGCGATCTCTGCCACTCTGCCACCACATCGCGGAACAGAGGGGTCGTATGCGTGCGTACACGCGCGCGAGAACTCCCACGGAATCGACCGAGCGACCAGCTCGACGCCGGCGCTCGCGGACCCCTGTGGCAGGTGGTGACCGACGCCGCGCGAGGCGTGCATGAAAAAACTTCCGGTCCAGCTGTCACACGGGCTGCGGACTGCGCCGTTGCCTGGGGTATGCGAGCGATTCAGAGCAGGGGAGCGGGCGACACGCCGGTGTGCGTCGGAATCGAGTTTCTGAATCAGAAATCTGATAGAACTTCGCCATGGCACGCACAAAGCCTGGCCGCGAACCACGAGGCGACCGCGAGGCGCGCAAGCAGCCTGGTCGGCCGCCCCTCGGCGATCGCGACGTGCACACCCTGCGGGTGCCAAGCGCCCACATGGCGCACTACGAGGCTGAAGCAGCGCGCAACGGTTACGCCAACCTCAACGCGTTCTTCGCAGCACAGCTCGCGCTTGCCCAAGGCCTCGACATACCTGATTGGGCTCGTCCGCGACGAGCCGAGCAAGACCAGCACGACCAGCAGGACATCGAACTTCCCCTCGGGGCCTAACTGGCTCCGGACAAACGAAAAGCACCCCTGCGCCTGCCAGCAGATGGGGTGCTCTTCGATCTCGGTATTGGTAAGGAGAAACCGTGTTTACCCGGGTCTACGACCTCGGGGGCTTCGCCCTACACGTTGTGGGGTTGATGCCCCCATGGTAGCGCCAACCCACGCGCCAAGTGCAAGACTGCCCGCTTCGGCGTGGCGCGCCCTGGTTTGCCTGCCTGCGCCCGCCCGTCGGTGGCGCCCATGAGCGCGCTGACGGTGGCTGGCGGCTGGGGGCCCAAGACGTCGCTCGACCGCGTCCGCAACGCCCTGGTCGACGGCGGGTACAAGCCCGACATGCGCCGCCCTGACGACTTCATGGCTCTGTGCCCGCTGCACGGAGAGCGCACCGGCTCGTTCCACGTCACCTGGACACACGAACAGGGTGGTCGGGTACGTCTGCACTGCTTCGGGTGCCCCAACGACGTCACCGAGCGTGAGCTCGCCGAGGCTCTCGGGCTGGGCCTGGTGGACCTGTTCGACAACCCTCCGCCGGATCGCCCGTTCGTCCGCGGCGCCTCACTGCCCGCGCCGGCCGTCGGCCGCCCTTCCCGTGCCCGCACCGCCGGCAAGCGCCGCGGCAAGCTCGGGCCGCTGCCCGCCCGCAAGGCTGTAGCCGCCAGCAAGGGCCGCTGCACCCAGCACGACCTCCAGCTCGTGACGACCTACCAGTACGTCGACGTCACCGGCGCCCTGGTCCAGGAGGTCATGCGCTGGACGTGCAAGGACTGCGGCAGCAAGGAGTTCACTCAGCGGTTCACGACGGCCGACGGCTCGACCGTCTCCAGGCGCCCCGAGGACTTCGTCCCGGTGCTCTACCGCCTGCCCGAGGTCGTAGCAGCAGTCGACGTCGGCGAGCCTGTCTTCCTCGTCGAGGGGGAGAAGGACGCCGACAACGGCGTCGACCGCCTCGGTGTGGCCGCCACGACCAACACCGGGGGAGCCCGGGCATTCACCACCGAGCTCGCCCAGCCGCTGCGCGGAGCGAGTGTCTACGTCGTGCTCGACCGCGACGGGGCCGGATGGGCCCGGGGCGTGCACGTCCACGAGGTCCTGACCGAGGTCGGTGCAGCCGAGATCCACCTCCTGCTGCCGGCCACCACCGCCGCCAAGAGCGATCTGACCGACCACGTCGACGCCGGCCACGGCCGCGACGACTTCCTCGAGGTCGAGCTCGACGACGTGCGCGTCTGGGACGCCACTGCCCGCGTCGAGGCCCCAGCTTCGACCATCCGCGAGAGCCTCGACGAGGCGCAGTACCACCTGCAGCAGGCCGAGGAGAAGAAGAGCCGGGCCCCCAAGGCCGCCGACGAGCACCGCCGGTTCGCCGAGCGCTGGTGCGCGGAGAGCGAGATCCAGTGGGAGAAGCTCGAGCACGCCGCGGCGACCGTGGCGCAGACTGCCGACGGCCGCGGCGGGGAGTGGGCCCAGGAAGCCGTGCAGCTCTCCGAGCAGCTCGTCGTGCAGTCGGCCGCCGTCGTGCAGGAGACGCACCGGCTGATCAGCCGGCCTGTGCCCGCAAGCGTCATCGCACGGACCCAGACCACCAACGCCCGCACAGCCGCCGCCCCGGTCCTCGAGGAGCACCTCGACGTCGCGCAGGATTCCAACGTCGTCTCCTTCCCGTCAAGCATCCGCGGCGGCGGCGGTGAAGGCGGGGACGGCACCGGCGGTGAGGGCGAACGCGACGAGAACATCGAGCGCAAGGAGTACGCCTACCTCAAGGGCTCGATCGTGCAGGTCAAGTGGTCCGCTCGCCGCGACGGCACCAGCTTCCGCAAGTACACCGAGCTGCTCAACCTCGACCTCCACCTCGACGGGCGCGAGTACGTCGACAACACCGACGAGGTCGAGGACGAGCTGCTCGAGGCCCTCGCCGTCCAGGCCAAGCAGCACGCGAAGATCAGCGACGAGCGCGTCGTCAGCCACTATCTCTTCAGCTACACCGACCCGATCACCCGTGACCGGATGCAGTTCCGCATCAGCGAGGACCGCGTCCGCTCGGGAGACTTCCTCGAGCACCTGCCGGTGGTGGGCCTGAAGTTTGACCACACCAAGACCGGCAAGGCGAGGATCATCGAGGCCGTCCGGTCCCTGTCCGGCGACTCGACCGACGTCGTGCAGTACCGCGGTACCGGGTGGCGCCTGGACCGCGTGCACGGCTGGTCGTACGTCCACCTCGGCGGCCTGATCACCGCCAAGGGCGTCAAGCCTGGCAACCAGATCCTGACCGGTGCCCTCTCCCGGTACCTGCTGCCGACCCCGACCGACGACGCCGCCGAGCTGCGCCGGTACTTCACCGAGCACAGCGCCTCGTTCCTCGACCGGTTCTCCCCGCGGGTGGGTGCGGTCCTGTGCGGGCAGATGTATTGCGCCCCCCTTGAGCGCGTGCCGTACTCGGTCGTGGTGCAGGGTTCCCCGGGCTCGCGGAAGTCCGGGCTATGCGCCCTGGCCATGCACCACTTCGGCACGGCCTGGGACCGCAACAGGGCCACGGTCTCCATGACCGGCAACGGCTCCACCCTGAACAGCGTGCGGATCCTCGCCCACCAGGCGAAGGACGCCGTCGTGTTCTTCGACGACGTCACCCCCGGATCGAACGCCGCGGCCGCCCAGGCCCGCCTGGGCGAGTACCTACAGCTGCTGTTCAACCAGGAGGTTCGCGACCGCGCCGAGCGCGACGGTCACGGGCTGCGCGCCGGGATGCTCCCGCACGCCACCGGCCTGTTCTCGTCCGAGCTGCTGCCCAAGGTCGGCGCCGGCGCTCGCCGAGCTCTCCTGGTTCCGCTGCAGCGCGACGAGATCAACGTGCAGGACCTGATCGAGCTGGACGCTCCAGCTTCCCGTATGGCCCGGGCCACGCTCATGGCCTCCTACCTGTCGTGGGCCGCCCGCGATCTGCCGGGCACCCGCCGCCAGCTGCGCGCCGAGATCGACACCTACACCCAGTCCATGCACCAGGCTGGCCGGACCAACGAGGAAGCCGACACCGCCGGATACCTCTGGGCCGGGTGGGCCATGATGACCGCCTTCCTGCAGGAGGTCGGCGCGATCAGCGCCGACGAGCGCATAGCGCTGCTCGGCCGTGTGCACGAGGGGATCTTCGCCGCCCTGGAGAGCGCCTCTGACCCCGACAGCCCGATGACCGTGGGCCAGCGACTGCGTGAGCTCATCGCGTCGGGCCTGCGTCAGGGTGTGGCCCACGTGACCGACGTCGCCACCGACGACGCGCCCTCCGACGAGGGCCTGGCCATCCGCCTCGGCTGGCGCCGGGAGAACCTCGGCCCTGGCTTCAACAGCGAGCCGCCCAAGAGCAAGATCGTGGCCCAGGGCAGGCGAGTCGGGTACGTCAACACGGGCACCGACGAGGTGCTGCTGGACTCGACCTCGCTCGAGGCTCTGATCAAGGCGGCTGCGAGCCACCTCAGCGAGCCGTTCACCATGGACGCCGGCACTGCTCGGCGTGCTCTGCACGAGGTCGGGGTGCTCAAGGCGCAGCGCGACAATGGCTCGGGCCGGTGGCGCTACACGATGAAGCGGACGATCAGCTGCGAAACCCACGCCACGGACTCAAGCCGCCGCGCTGAGCGCTACATGACCGTCCTGACGCTGTCGAGCCTGCTCGGCGACGACGACGGGAACGGCGACGACACGGCACCTCTACCGCCGCCGCCAGCGCCCCTGCCGCCCTCCGACGAGGGTCCCGTTCCGCACCTACCGAAGAACCCCACCCCACCCACCGGTGAGGCCGGCGACCAGTCCGGCACCGACGAGGGTCCCCTAGTTACGGCCCAGGAGAGCACGGACGTGAATGACACCGACAGCACGGCGCTTGTGGTGGAGATCCTGCAGGAGCCCCAGGACTGCGTGCACTGCGACAAGCCGACTCGCTACGCGCTGGAGGAGGTGCCCCTGCACCGCCACTGCTGGCCCGAGATGCTCCGGCGCGCAGAGGAGGCAATGCGGCAGCACGCCGCCGCCGTGGCCGCGGAGCCTGCGCCCAGCGCACCGGGGCCTGCTGGCCAGGGAGAGCCGGTTCTGACGCCGCCGTCACCGGCAGCCGCTGAGCAGGTCTCTGACCAGCCGGAGCAGCCTCAGGTACCCGCGGCCGCGGTGAAGGCTCCAGCAGCAGTCCGGTCCACCCAGAGCCGAACCGCGTCGAGGTCGGGCCGGTTCACCGCGGCCGCGGCGGTCCTGGACATCGACCTGGTCTATCTCCCTGACGGCAGCACCAGGCCCGCACCACAGATTCGGCACCTGGGCGACGTCGCCCAGCTCGCCTACGACCTCAACCTCGGCGTACAGGTCGTCGAGCCCAGTCGTAGCGTTCGGGGCCACACGGACCCTGGCGTCGTCGTCGTGACCGAAGAGGTCGCTGAGCAGCTGGGCATCCGAACGCGAGACCTGCCGCGCGGCGACACCAAGGCCAAGGCGTTCGAGGAGAACCACATCGAGCACCCGGCTCTGATGGACGCTCTGAGCGACGGGTGGCACACCCAGACGCCCAGGAGCCGCCCGCTGGCGGTCAAGGCGTGGACCAAGCTGTGGCGAGCCGACGGGTCGGACGGCGCATACGTGTCGTTCATCCCCCTGCTGAGCTCGACCGTCCGCCGGGGCGACGCGACGCCCGCCCAGATCGCACGCCGGCTCGGCCACTACGCCCATCTCATGGGGGCCAACTGGCGGGTCAACGGCGGCACGGTCGGGGTCGACCTGATGAAGGCGCTGCGGGTCAAGCGGCGCGAAGAATTCACGGTGCACGAGGTGCCCCGCATAGCGACTGCGATGATCAATCCTGAGTTCAACTGGACGCGCCCGCCGAGCGAGTCCCTCGGCGAGACGACGATGAAGTACGTCCACGCCTACGACCGCGGCGGTTCCCACCTCGCTGGCGTCGCAGGCCTGGAGCTGCCCGTCGGCGAGTTCGTCCACCACCCGGAGGGGACCGCCTTCGACCCCAAGCTCACGGGGCTGTGGAAGATCACCATGCCCGAACGGCCGGCGGACTGGCGCTATCCCGACCCGCTGTTCGCCGGTGTCCGCGAACGGCAGACGGGATGGTTCACCACCCCGGTGATTGCTCTGGCCATCGAGCTCGAGCACCTCGACGACAGCCTCGAGGTCCTCGAGGCGTACGTCTGGCCCAAGCGTGCTCGCGTCCTGGATCCCTGGTACTCCAGGATCCGCGACGCCCGCGCCGCGACCGACGCCGCCGAAGACCCCGACTGCACCGACGAGGACCTCATCGCCGTGCGGAAGATGATCAAGGAGACCTACACCCGCGCCATCGGGCTGCTCAACGCCCACACGATCTCGGAGGGCCGCGACTACTACTCGCCGGAGCGCTACCGCCACATCCTCGGCAAGGCCCGCTCCAACCTGGACCGACGGATCGTGAAGATCGGCATCGAAACCGGTCGCTGGCCGCTGGCCGTCAACTCCGACACCGTCCTGTACGCCTCTGACGAGCCCGACGCCGACAAGGCATGGCCCGGTGACCCAGAGCACTACGGGCTCGGCCTGGGCCAGTTCAAGCCAGAAGGCCACGGCACCGAGGGCCCGGCCACAGGCCTCCTGGCCGACCAGCTGCCCTACCTCACCGGCGGCCGCTGGGACCTCGAGGGCAAGAAGCTCGTCTGCGGCGAACCGAAGACAGGTGACGAGTGAGCAAGCGAGCCGAACTGCGCGGCAAGGTCTTCGCCGCCATCACCGGGCGCACACGCGCTGACGTCTCGGGCCGCGGCGGCGACATACAAGGCATGCTCCTGGCCGCGTTTGGGCCCTCTCCACGCGACCCTGCCAGGCCCGACACCCGGGCCGCCGCCGAGCACCTCGAGGTCTCACAGCGCACGGTCCAGCGATGGATCGCGAGCGCTGGGCACCAGCGGACCAAGCCCAAGCCCGACACCGTCGGCCAGCTCGCCAAGATGGCCCGTCAGGCTGCCTCGACCAAGGCCGGCCGGGCCCGAGCTGCCAAGCAGGCGTTCGGTGGAGCTGCACCGACCGACATGCGGGTCTCGGTTCGGGGCCGGCAGGGCCCGGTCACTTCCTCGGAGAGCAGCATTCGGTCCGATCGGTGGTCCCACTTCGACCTCGACGACCCGGAGTTCGCCAGTGCGTTCATCGATGCCTGGGTCGAGCGCGGCGAGAAGGGAGCCTTCGACTACATGTCAGAGAACTCCGACGTCCTCTACGCCACGGACGGCTGGTACTTCGACCTGGACAAGATCGAGCGATTCGACATCAGCGGCCCCTACGGCAGCGACCGCTGACACACCGCGGGGGAGCGGCGAGGACTGCGCATGGCGCGGTCCTCGCCGCTTTTTTCCGCGAGCGCCGGCGGTTGATTGGCCTGGGTGGGTCAGGCAGGTGCGGTGGTTCAGCGCTGAAGGAAGCGCGTGATGGTCGCCAGGTGCTGGTCGGTGAGCCCGGGGGACGGCATCGTCGTGACGAGGAGGACGTCGTCGAACGTGTCGCGGAGCTGCTGGCGCGATCGCGTGGTCAGGTCGTCGTCGGCGAAGACGACGCGGTGCGTGGTCGGGACCTGGGTGCGGATCGTCGCTACCTTCCACCACAGGGCGTCAGTGGGGTCTGCGCCGGCGCTGGTGGGCTGCTCGCCGGCGACAGGGAACGGGTCGAGCCCGACGGCGGGTGCGAAGAGCGTTGCCGCCTGCTGGCCCCAGGTGGTGAGCCATCGCATCTGTGCGCGCCCCGTACGTGCGAGGTCGTTGATGAAGGCGACGACCGAGGGGCGCCACCAGACCGGGACCTCTCTGAGCTCGCCGCCGTCGTGCACACGAAGTGTCGTGTGCACGAACTCGGGCCGGTGGCGCCGTGCCGGTGCGGGGGTGGCGTTGAGGACGCCGTCGACGTCCAGGAACCAGACCGGGACGTCGTCCGCGAGCGCCGATGGGTGCGTCACTGGTCGCGGGAGTGCTCTCGGGCCAGGCGCAGTTCGGTGTAGTGGCGGGTGGTGTTCGTCTGGTCGGGGAGCCTGATCGTCCACTCTTCGGGGCGCTTGCGGTCGACGATCTCGCCGTCGGTCCACTGTCCCGGTTCTGTGCCTGGGCAGTACACGCGGGTGCCGGCGGGCAGTGGGTCAGGGCCGTACTCCAGGAAGCCCGAGAGGAGTGCGTCGGTGGGGCGCGGCTTGTCGTTCGCCCAGGAGCGTGCCAGGGCCATGATGTGGTCGTCTGCGGCGCTGCCGGGCAGTGCGCGCTTGGCGGCGTTCATGGCCCGGACGAGGGCGGTGAGGACGCTGTCCTGCGGGATCTGCTGGCTGAACTCGACCTGTCCGGTGGTTGAGGGATCCCGCACGACCACTGCGTGTGCGCGTGCCTCGTAGCCGCCTTCGATGAAGCTGAAGCTCACCTCGAGCGCTCCGACGGTCAGGGTCACGACATTCTTGCGGGTGCGCTCTGCGGTCTGATCCGTCTCGGGCAGGCCGCGCATGGTGTCCAGGAGGTCGTCCAGCGTCTCGTTGTACACGCTGTCCGCCGTTCGGGGCTGCTCAGCCAGTTCGGGGTGCATCTCCTCGTACCTCTCGTTTGCTCGGAGCCCACGGTCCGTCGTCCGCGAGCGCCCGCTGGTTGTGTCGCCTCGACGCCGTCCCGGCGAGGGCTGTGTGGGTCTCTGGCGGCGGGCCGTCGATCAGGGCTGGTCTGTGTGGTCCAGCGGTTCCGCAGGAGCGGGCAGGTCAACGATGCTCGAGTCGTGCTCGCTGGCGTCGTGGTCTGGGGTGGGGTCGACGTCGACCAGCAGGACTCTTTGGTCGCGATCCCCAAGCAGCGACGCGATGTCCATGCGAGCTGTTGTTTTTGTGCGCGGGGCGTCGCTCTTCGCTGGTATCGAGATCTTCATTGGCTTCCGCTCTGCTGGCTGCTCAGCGGGGGTGCTCGACGGGCTCATCAGGGGCTCCTTGAGGTCGGTGGCCAGGATAGCGATGACGATTTCTTCGACGGCCGCGTGCGTGTGGTTCTAGAGGTTCCGCTTGGCGCGGTTCACGCGGTTGAGGACCGCGTCTCGGGCCCAGGATCGTGTCTTCTCGCCTGCCGCCGCGGCGACTTCCTCGAGATCGGCCAGCTCGGTGGGGGAGATGCGGATCTGCAGGACCACGGAGCGGCGTTCGGATGGGTCTTTGGCGGGGCGGCCGGCGCCGCGGCTGAGGATCTCGCTGCCGTAGTCAGCTGCGTCGTCGCCGGTGCGGGTGGTGGCGGAGGGCTCGGGCAGCGCCATGTCCTGCTCGGCCCAGTCGGCGGCCTTCTCGAAGTCCTTCGCCATGGTGTGGTTCCCCTTGTGCTCGATGGGCTGGTGGTGGATGTGCCTCACCAGTTTATGCACTACATAAATGTGGTGGTAGTCGATACACCACGGGGCGCCAGCCACGCTGGCGCACCGTGGTGACCATGGGACCCGCCGCGAGCGCCCTCGGGCGCTCGCGGTCATCGGTCGGTGGTGGTGTCGGGCAGCACGCCGTTCTCGATCTGGGAGCGGATTGTGGCCAGGAGGAAGGTGGCGTCCTCCTGGGTGTAGACCGGTTCGCCGGTGGGCGTCAGGCCGGCGGCGTCGGCGACGTATCGGACGTCGGCGGCGGTAGCGGTGCGCTCTGCGGTGCGGCTGGCCATGTGGTTCGCGTAGTCGGCGATGAGGGAAGCCGTGAGGCTTTTCATGATTGGCTCCTTTTGTGGGCGGGTGGGGTGTGCCCGGCGAACTGTGCCGGGCACACCGTTATCACGTACCGGCGTATTTGCATTGCACGTTTTCACCATTGTGTTGCCCCGTGCAGGTGATCCCTCCGAGCGTTCGCTCCTTCCTGGCCATGGCGCGTCGAGAGTTTCTTTCGAGCTCGTCGATGGCCGACTGTTCGAGTGCCTCGTGGTGCTCGCCAAGCTTGGCGAACTCGGGAATCGGCGGCAGGCCGGCTGCTCCCCACATGCGGAAGTAGAGCCCGACCGCCGAAGACTTCAGCGGCGTGACCAGGCTGGTCTCACAGCAGGCACAGCACACCTCGGCGGCCGTACCTGGCCGGGTGTCTCCGCCGGCGGCCAGGCGCTCCAGCAGCTCCCTGCAGTGAGCTCGGTAGACCACCTCGGTCGCCATGAGCTTGTGCGTCGGCGCCAGGAGGGTAAACCCGTGAAAGAGGATGTCGCTCTCCGCAGGGTGCCGCTCAATGGCTTTCGCTATTTCCTCTGCCGCCCAGACCGCTTGACGGAGAGGACCATCTAGGAGTTCAGCAGTTTCCTCTAGAATGGCGCGGAGGGGATCGTTGACACTTGTTTCGGGCATGACAAATAAACCCTTTCATTCTCGGTCCTGTATTCGGTCTAGTCGCCAGGGGGCCGCGAGCGCCGGCGGGTGGGCGCGGGCGCTCGCGGATCCGGTGTGTTGCTAGATGTCCAGGGGGATTCCGGCGAGGGCGCCGCAGCGGGTGCAGGCGGCGTCGTAGCGGCCGGGGGCGATGGGGCCGCAGTGGGTGGGGTCGTCGGTGTGGCAGTAGGTGCACATGGGGCGGGGCAGGATGACGACGTCGTCGCACCCGCCGTTGGTGTGCTCCCAGTCGATGGGGAAGCCGGGCTGCGGTCGAGCTTGGGTGAGCTCGTCGCCGCAGGTCTCGCAGTGGCGGACGGCGGGCAGCACCTCGACGTCGCGCAGGGTGGCGCCGAGTCCAGCGGGGGACAGGCGGCGAGCGCCGAACAGGTCGTAGGTCGTGGGCGGGTTGGTGGTGTCGAAGTCGGCCACGAGCTGGTCCGGGTCCGGGGCGCCTGCGTGGCGTGCCGCTTCGCGCAGGGCGCTGGAACGGCCGTCGTGCCAGCCGAGGGCCGTCGAGGATCCGGGGCGGTGAGTGCGGAAGTGCTCGTTGTCGCTGCTCCGGGTGACCAGGCAGCGGCCGTTGGGGCCGGTGACGGTGTACTGGGTGGGCCCGTCCGAGTCGGTGAGGGTTCGGATCGTGGTGATCATGGCGGTGCTCCTTCCAGGGGCTCTCGGGGTCAGGTCACGGGGACTGCGTAGGACGCGGCGCAGCGGGTGCAGTCGAGGACCAGGAGCAGCAGCCCTTCCGCGCGGAGGCGGGCGGTGCGGCGGGTGACGTGCTCGGGGTCGTCGGTTCGGCAGTAGGGACAGCGGGGCCGGGCGTCGATCTGGTGGGCGTCGAGGTAGGGGTAGCCGCTGGTGTGCCGGTACCCGGTGCTGAGGTCTCGCACGTCGCTGAACGGGTCGTAGGTGATCTCTCCGGCGCAGGTGGCGCAGTGATCCGGCTCGGAAAGCACGGGGACGTCGTGGCTCGGGGGAGTGCCGTACTTCGTCCGGCCCATCCCCAGCAGGGTCTCCGAGACCGTGACCGGATGGGCGCTGTTGAACGCCTCGATCAGCGGCTCGGCGTCGTCGATTCCAGCGATGCGGCTGGCGTAGCGGACCGCGAGGGTGCGGTCCGTGACGCGGCGGGCGGTGTCGAGGCTGTCGGAGAGCCAGACTTCGAAGGCGGCGAGGCGGTTCGTGCGGGTGACCAGGACGTGGGCGGCGGGCCCGTCGACCGCGATCTGGGTTCGCCCCATCGGGTCGATGTAGGTAGCGATGGATGGAGTCTGGGCGGCGTCAGTGTCATTACCCACGGTCCGAACCTCCAATCTGGTTACGTTCTGATAACTTCCGAATTTGTTAGTAGTACTTTGTAATCTGGCGTTTGGACAGGCCCCCGCACCCCCGCGAGAGCGGGCGGTTAGCGGCCCAGGTGCTCCTGCTCGGCGAGCAGGAGCACGTAGTTTCCGTGCGCCGAAGCGGCGATGCCCCGCAGGGCTGTAGCGGAATCGGTCTCAAGCTGCATCGCCTGCTCGGCCCAGCCAGCGGCGACCGTGTAGCGGTCAGTGCACATCTGTCAGTCCTCCATTCGTTCCAGGTGCTTCGTCCGGGCGACCATGACGTGGAAAATCACCACGTCATGCCGTGTGACCTCGACCATTACCTCTAACAGCGGGGCGCCGAAGTGCCGCTGAGGACCGATGAACAGGGTGGGCTTCACGCCGCCAGGGACCCGCGACTCGTCGAAGCCGGCCTCGGAGTAGACCGCGTGGTTGATCGCGTACATCGCGTCCTCCCGCGAGATCCCGTGCCGGTCCGCGCTGCCTGCCCACCTGATCGCCATGTCATTAGTGTAGTGCAAAAATCCAATTTTTGCACTACGGAAATAGCCGCGTCGGGGTCCGGTAGCCACCAGCGAAAAGTACCTCCGGCGAACCGTGGCCGCCTTGGCGGCCACCTCGGTAACCTGCGGGGCGCAGCCCCGCACACCCCGGCGCCGGAGGTGCTGGATCATCCAACTAACTCCTCCGTTTTAACCTT
>NZ_CP183415.1:0-36452 GCF_048564965.1 Promicromonospora sp. NFX87
GATCCGCTTGCCGCGAGCGCCGTCGGGCGGCTGTGCGTAGTACACCTGCCCGCGCCAGGGGATCGGGATTGGGGCGTCGTCGGCGTCGGCGAGCCATTCGCCGACGACGCCCGCGTCGAGCCCGCTCACGCGGCGACCGTGTACTGCACGGCGTTGGAGGCGCCGGCCGTGGTGGTGACGATGACCGGCGACGCGCCGGCGGCAGCGACCGGGATCACCACGACGAGCTGGTTGGGTCCGACGTAGTTGATCTCCTCCGGGGCGAGCGCGATGCCGTCGATCGTGACGGTGGCCGCGGCGGTGAAGTTGGACCCGTTGATCGTGATGATCTCGCCGACGGCGCGACCTGCCGGCGAGATTGCCGCGATGATCGGGTCCTGCGCGACCGCGGCGCCCGTGTACGGGTTGGCGATCTCCAGGATCTTGCCCTTGCTCGTGAGCGTGTGCGTGACGTCGGAGGTGGCGCCGACGATGCCGGTGGTGGGCGGAGTCTGCGCGACCGACACCCACCCCTCGAACGCCACCGGGTGCGGCGTCACCCCGGGCTGCTTCGGCTTGTGGTACCACCGGCAGTGGGCCGCGTTGAACGGGCTGGCCTGCCGCGACTTGATGTCCAGCACCTCGACCTCGGGCAGGTACAGGCCCGTACCGAGCGCGGTCGCCAGGCGGGACGTGGCGGCCAGCGCCACACCGACGCCAACCACGCCCTGGTTCGGGTTGCCCTCGTCGTCGAACGTGCCCTCGTCGCGGGTGACCTGGGTCGGGGTGGGCGTCATGCTCGTCAGGAGTCGGTGGGCCTGCCACGTGGGCGTGACGTCGGTGTCGGTCAGATCGATGTCCAGACCCCACTCGAAGTCCGAGACGAGGCTGTAACCGGCAGGCAGAGAGGAAGGGAGTGGCATGGTCAGGTCTCCAGTTCGGGTTGGATCTCGTAGTTGTCGGCCCGCAGACGCCGGCCGTTTCCGTCGATGCCGAGCTGGGCGCTCGACACGCGTTTCATCAGGTGGATGCCACCGACCCGCATCAGGCCGTGCAGGATGTCGAACGCGGCATCTGCGAGGTCGTCGGCGCTGTCCGGGTCGCCCTTGTCGCCGCGAAGCCATAGCTGCACGCGGCGCAGTCCGGGCACGTCGCTCAGGTCGTCGGTTGGCCCGTACGGCGTGATGCCGCACGCCCGGTGCGGGGCGTCGGGGGCGGTGCTGACCTGGCCGTAGTAGACGCCGGTCTCGGTCGCGGTGTACGCGGGGCCGGTCGGCCGCCATGCCCAGCCCGTACCTGCGGCGAGGATCGTGGCGACTTGCTTGACGAGGTCTGAGTCGCGCATGTTCACCCCCTGCTTCCGTGGGCGCTCGTGTGCGCGGGTGGGACTATCGGGGCATGGACGCAGAGCAGGAGTCGTCACGCCCAGCGCGGGGTCAGGTCATCGGCGCGATCGCGCTCATCGCGGTGGTGGTGGCCGTCGTGCTCGGCATCTACTGGATCCAAGACATCGACGAGCAGAACGAGCGCGCCGAGTGCGAACAGTCGGGACTGGTCCAGGACGGCACGTGGTCCGTCGAGGACTGCATGCTCTAGCCACCCAGCTCGCGCAGCGCGGCCTGCGCCGCCGCCTGCTCCATCCGGTTCTGTGAGTCGGCGCCGACGACGGCGGACTCCATGAACTTCGGCTGCCCGTTCGCGTGCTTGTTGTACAGCGCCTCGTGCTGCCACGGCGCGTAGACGAGGTCCGTGTACAGCGTCGCGACGACGTCGTCCGGCGTTGCCTCGCTGACCTCGAGCGAGTCGGCCAGGACGTCGTCGTCGCGCGGCACGAGGGCCTCGGTTCGTTCGTGGCCGAGCTCGGCCTGCGCGTTGACCGCTGCGGCGTTGGCGCGGCGGATCATCGCGAGCAGGTCACCGCTCGACACGATGTCCGTCACGGTTGCCAGCCGTCGGGCATCTGCGCCCCGCAGATCGGCGGGGCGGTCGCGAGCGTCGGCACGAGCTCCTGCAGGAGGTCCTGGAACTTGGGGTGCTCCCGGGCCGCGTCGGTCGCCCAAGCGGCGCCGAGCTCGACGCCGCGGACGGCGTTGGGCGATCGTGGCGTGAGGATGATGAAGCCGCGAGCGCCGTGCCTCTCGGTCCAGCGGCGGGCGTCGGCGTGGTCGGTGGCGATGAGTGCGAACTTCACGGGGCACCTCAGGTCAGGTTGAGGGTCTGCCAGGACGGCAGGGTGGGGTGTGGTGCGCCGGCGGTCGAGACGACCGTGGCGGTGCGCTCCTTTGCGGTGCCGGTCCACACGGTGACGTTGGAGCCGGGCGGGGCGTCGACGTCCCAGGAGCAGTGAACGCGGGCGGAGGACACGGTCTCGGCGCCGGTGGCGTCGCGCACCAGGAGGGCGCCCTCCTCGACCATGGCGGGCACGTCGGAGACCGGGGGTCCCCAGGTCTCGCCCATGCCGCCCGAGCCCGTCAGCGGCTCGACAGTGACCCGGTGCGGCGTCATGTACGCCGGGATCTCGGCCACGTCACACGGTCTCTTCGTAGGCGCCGGCCCACATGTCGACGTGGCCGGCGCGCTGCTTGGTGAATCGCAGCTGCCTACGTTCGGCTTTGGTGAGGTACAGGTCGCCCATCGGGTTGGCGAACGTCTTGGACTCGTTGAACCCGCCGGCGCCCCAGGCCGTCTGGGTGATCGGTGCGCCGTCGGACGCGCCCGCTGCAGGCAGCGCGGCGCGGATGGCCACGGCGATCGTGATGCGCTTGATCGTCGGAGTGACGGCCGTGAGGTCGTCGAGGATGCCCCGGGTGTCCTCGTCGAGGATCAGCTGCGAGGCGTTCGTCAGCTGCGCTGCGGCTCGTACGCGGACGTCGGCGTTGAGCGTGCTCGGCAGGTCCGACTCCGCGGCGAACGGTGGCGTGAGAGCCATGGTGACCTCCTCGGGCGGTGGTGCGGTGGCGGGCGCAGGCAGGGTCGTCGCGGGGCCGAAAGTCACCCGGGATACGCAACCCCTGCCCTACCTTCGTCGGGAAAGGTGGGCGCACACGGGGCCCTTCCCGGGCCGACGTTGACGCCCGCCACCAGGTGTGGGGCACGCGGGCGGTTGCCCGCCCGCGTGCGTCAGGAGTCCTTGGACTCGGTCTCGTCCTCGGCGTCGACGGGGGTGTCGGACTCGTCGTCCTGGTCCTCGTCGCCGTCGGGCTCGTCGGGGTCCTCGTCGTCGATCTCGTCGTCGTCGAGGTCCTCGTCGTCCAGGTCCTCGTCGTCCAGGTCGTCGTCCTCACCCGCGGTGAGCAGGGCGGCCAGGATCTCCGGCTTGGTGCGCGCGCCGTCGAGCTCGACGCCGCGGTCCCTGGCGTAGGCCTTGAGCTGCTTCACCTGCCAGTCCGCCGCGGGCTCGCCCGCGGGGTACTTGGCCGGTGTGGTGCTGCCGGCCTGCTTGGGCTGCACGTCGATCGGCACGCCGAACGTGGGCGCCGTCGCGTGCAGCGGCTTTGCCCCCGACTCGCGCGGGTCCGAGTCGAAGGCCTCGTGACCCTGGTCGACGAGCTGCTTGGCGCGGTCGACGTCCTCGACGTCGAACACGTTGCCGTTGGTCTTGGATCGGATCCAAACCATGTGGGGGTTCCTCCTGTCGGAAAGGGGTCGGGCCGCGACTCAGGCGGCCGCGAGCCAGGTGCGCACGGCGGTGGGTCGGATGACCTTGCCGCCGTAGACGTGCAGGCCGTCGACCTGGTCGCCGAAGGCGTCCGTGACGGTCTGCGCGCGGTCCTTGACGAGCTGCTCGGCGAACCCGTAGGCCCGGCCCCAGTAGCCGACCGCGCCCGGGCGTCCGGCGTTGGCCAGTGCGGCCGACGGGGTCTCGATGACCGTGAACCCGCGGTAGGTACCGATGACGCCGTTGCGCAGCGTCTGGTCCGACCCGGACTCGTTCGCCTTGAACAGCGACCCGCCGGCGTCCATGAGCCAACCGGCGAACTCCGGGTTGGCCGCGAGGTAGCGCTGCGCGGTGGGGACCTTGGCCTTGACCATGGCCGTGCGCATCGTCTTCACCGCGGCGTCCGCCGCGGCGAACGTCGCGAGGGCGGTCGTGCCGGCCGACGTGCCGTTGGTCAGCATGTCGGTGATGACGAAGTCCTCGGCGACGTCGGCGAGCGCCAGGCCGGCGTCGGCCTGGACCGCGTCGAACGAGCCGGCCGCCTGGACCTTGTCGACGTCGTCGACGAGGTAGGCGTAGTACTTCATCTGGTCGATGAGCAGCTCGAGGCCGTTGTCGACGATCGCGTCGCGCGTGATCGAGCCCGTGTAGGTCTTGACCGTCGGCGTGGTGAAGCCGGTGATCTTGACCTTCTCGCCACCGTTGACGATGTCGCCCTCGTAGTCGTGGTTGAGGGTCGGGATGATGAACGTGTTCTGGTGGAGGTTCTCCAGGAGAGCGGCGTGCCAGATCTCCGGGATGTAGTTGTTGACGGCCATGGTGGGTGTCCCCTTTCAGGGTCAGACGCCGAGCAGCTTGTTGAAGCGCCCCTCACGGCGCGCCTTGTTGATCTGCTCCGGGGTCATGGACTTGAGGTCCGCCGCGGTGAGCTGGGCGACACCCGCGGGCGGGGTGCCTCCCTCGCCGGGGACGGTGGGCCCGGCCGGCGGCGCCGGCGGTTCGGGCGGGGCAGCAGCAGCGATGAGCGGCTTGAGGGCCTCGGCGTGCGCCTGGAGCTCCTCGAGCGACGAACCCTTGAGCGCGGCGGCGGGAACACCGGTCTCCTCGGAGACCTGCTTCTTCCAGCCGGACACCTGCTCCTTCGTCTTGAATCCCTGGTTCTCGGCCTCGAGCGCCGCGATCCGAGCCGCCGTCTTCTCGGCCTCGGATAGCTGCGATGCCTCGATCTCGGCCAGCTTCTCGGCCTTGGTCTTGAGGTCGTCGTAGTCGGCGAACTTCGCGCGCTCGCGCGAGAGTCGCTCGGCGACGATCCGGTCCAGGTCTGCCTGCGATGCGGGGGGCGTGTAGTTCCCGCTCTGACCGCCCTTGTTGTCGTTCTCCGCAGGCTGAGGGGGCGTGCCGCCCTCGGGGATGCTGGTGCTCATCGTTGTTCCTTCCGTAGGCCCGTCGGCATTCCGCGCTGTTACCCCGTGCGCGTGTCGGGTACCCCGCCGCGTGGCGGGAAGCTTCTAGTCGCCGTCGACGGCGTCGTCGTCGGTGGCGTCGTACGTGACGCCGGCGTCCTCGGGCAGTTCCTCGAGGTAGTTCGCGAGTCGGGTGCGGTACTCGGCGAGCTTCGCCGCGGCGGCGGCGTCGCCCCGCTCGGCCTGCAGGCGCAGGGCCGTGGTCCTCGTCGAGGCAACGAACTCCGCGCGGACGTCGGCCTTGGGCGCGCTCTGGTCCCACGTCGGGCCGACGACGCACAGGCACTCGCCGTCGTGCGCGTCGAACGCTGCGGAGATCTCCGTGTACACGCCGCCGCGGCCCGAGAGCATGCGGCAGAACTTGCACGCCCCGGGCCGCACGAACCGGCCCCAGCCGTACGCGGCCCGGTCCCGGTTCGTGTTGGCCACGAGCGTGTCCCTGCCCGGCTGCAGGACCTGCTTCTGCAGGGCTCCGCGCAGCATCTTGAGGGTCTGCTCCGGAGTGGCCGGCATGTCCTTGGGTCGGGTTGCCTCGTCGGGCCGGTACAGCCCGCCGGCGGCGAACCGGACCGTTGACTCCGTGGCCACCGGGGGCACCGACTCCAGAGGGTCGAGCGCGCGAGCTCGGAAGTTGCCGAGCACACCCACCGCGCGGAACAGCCCGTCGCCCGCGGCCTGGTCGCGCAGCTGCTCGAACCACTCCGCCGCGGCGTCCGCAGCGATCTCGCCGTACTGCGCCACCAAGATCGGCACGAACTCCAGCAGCATGTCGCGGGCCGTGTCGGGATTGCGCAGCGGCAGCGTGGCCCAGAACGACGCCAGGTCTGCGTTCACCATCCGCACGATGGTCTGGTTCGCGGCCGCGAACTGTGCGACCTCAGCAGGCGTCGGCATCTCAGCCGGCCCCGGCCGGGGCCGGCTCCGAAGCAGGTGGCGGAGTCGGAACGGCCGGCGGCGTCGGTGCGGTCTCGCCGTCCGCCTCGGTCGGCAAACGGCCGGCGGCGAGCGAGGCCAGCAGGCCGCCGCCCTGAGCTCGGCGCCAGTCCGACTGCATCTCCTTGATCTCGTCGGGCTTGTAGCCCATCTTCCGGAGCTCGACCGTGGTCTGTGCCAGCGCGGGGATCGCCGTGACGCGCGCCTGCGACGCCTGCGCCTGCGAGACCTCCGTGGGTGTGGCCCACGATCCCCAGTCCGCGCGCAGCGTGCGGGCCGCAACGAGCGCCGCCGGGGAGTCGGAGGCCATCAGGACTGCGCGGCGCATGATGCGCTGGTGCGCCGGCCCTAGGACGGCGCTCTCCCAGTTCTCGATCTCCAGGCCCAGGTCGTCGTTGGCAGCCTTGATCGCCTCGGCGCTGGACGGGTTGTCCTGCACGATGCCGAGCGAGCTGACAGGCAGGTCGGTCTCGGCGGCGAACGAGGAGGCGTTCTGGCGCTGCTGCGCGAGGTTGGGCTCCATCGACTGCTGGGCAAACTGGCCGACGGTGGGGATGTTGCCGTCCTCGTCGCGGGACAGTGTCAGCAGCCGGCCGAGCGTGACGGTCCAGGACGGGATCGGCTTGCCGTTCTTGTCCTCGAACGCGTCCTCCTCGGCGCCGAGGGCGTACCGCTGGGGCGCGTTGTAGAACTCGGCGCCGACCTCGGTGCGCAGCGCTGTGCGGGCTGCCGCGTCGGTCAGGTACATGACCGCGCGGGTGATGCGGGAGCGGCCGAATGGGCGGCCGAGCAGCGGCTGGTACGGGAGGACCTCGACCGGCACGCCGGCGCCGTGCGTCTGCACGTCGCTGACCTGGTAGATCCCCAGGTTCGGCACGTAGTCGATGATGTAGACGATGCCCGGCACGTACAGGGCCAGGCTCGTCGGGCGGCCCAGACCGAACGTGGTCTCGTCGATGTCCAGGACGGACAGCGCGGCGCTGCAGGACTGGGTGCGGGCGTTCCACTCGGCGGTGGCCCACTCGGCGTCGCGGAACGTGACCATCACCTCGGGCTCGCCGAGCTCGGGCCGGCCGAGGTGCACGAACGCGAACACGCACCCGTGCTGCAGCGCACTGGTGTGTGCCGACCCGTACTGCGAGAGCAGGTTGTTGCTCTCGATGATCTCGTCGACCTGCGCCTGCAGCTCCGCGGAGCCCTCGGTGTTGGTGAAGCCGAGCAGCTTCGTGCGCCGCACCATGGCGTTGACGGCCTTGGCCGGCCACCCGACGACGACCTCGAACGTCTTGAGCTGCGGCGGGATCGAGATGCCCAGGTCCTTGAGGCCGTTCTTGCCCTCGTAGTACTTGCGGCGCAGCTGGTTGCGGAACCGTCGCTGCTGCCACTCGCGCACGAGCTGCACGAGCGTGTCCTTGGCGTCGTCAGGCAGCCCGGCCACGACGGTAGGCAGGTTGATCGGTCGGGTCTTCATGCGAGCACTGACCCCCTCGTCTTGCGTCCGGGCCGTCGCCGGCTGGTTCGTGCGGCCCATGCCGCGAACGCGACAGACTCGACCGCTGTCGGGTCGCCGCCGTTGATGCCCTCGAAGCCCCAGCCACCGGCCTTGCCGATCAGCCGTTGCCCGGAGCGGGCTACCGAGTCGTTCAGGACCGGATCGTCGAGGTGGGTGATCGTGACGCGCTTGACGCCCTCCAGGAGCATCGTGTGCGCGGCGATCACCTGGTCCGTGGTCGGGGTGATGATCACGCTCTGGGCGACCCTCGCCGCGCGCAGCTCGTTCACGAGCCCGGCCTGACCAGCCTTGCCGTCCACCACGATCTGCGCCGCCTTCCGTCGCCGCGGAGCGAGCCACTCGACCAGCCACGCCGTGCCGTCCGACGTCGGCCGGCGGGCGATGCACTCGACGTGCAGCCGCCCGTCGTCCGTCTTGCGGCACGCGGACAGCGCGACGACCGCGCCATCGGGCGAGAACTTCACGCCGTAGCTGTCGACGCCGTCGGCGGGCGGCTTGCTCACGTTGCCCTTGGCCCAGCGGCGCGGGTGGATCTTCGACCGGTTGGCGTCGTCGTCCCAGATGCCGAGCGCCTCGCGCCGGAACGAGCCCGGCACGTTCATGTTCTTCTTCATCCGCAGCACGGATGCCGTGTTGGTACGCGACGGGTAGGACGGGTTCGCCTTGGCCCACTGCGTGCGGTCGTCCTCGCTCGCGTCCGGGTCGGCGGAGAACTCGACGTAGAGGGTGTCCTCGTCGCCGTCGATCGCGTCCTTGCGCTTGCCCCGGAACACCTCGCCCGGGTCCTTGGGCCGCGGCGGCGTGCCGATGAAGAACAGCAGCGGGTTCCGCGCGACGTTCGTCGCCGGCACCATGTCCTCGACCGCAGCCTCGGTGAGGATCTGCGCCTCGTCGAAGATCTCGACGTCGACGTCGTCGAACCCGCGGCCGAAGCCACGCTCGCGAGCGCCGAACAGGATCCGGCTGCCGTTCTTGAAGTAGACGACCTCGTCGCCCGAACCGACCGTGACCCGGTCGACGTGCGGCGCGATCTTCTTCCGGCCGGCGAACGCCTGCAGCTTGCCGAACGTCTCCTCGGCGGTCTTCTTGCGGTGTGCTGTCCACAGGACCGTGAGGTCCTTGTGGAGGAGGCACATCGCGAACACGATGGCCGCGATCAGGAACGTCTTGCCGGTCTGCCGCGGGATGCTGAGCACCACGCCACCGATGCCGGCCGCGTACGTGCCGTCCTCGCGCTTGGCCAGCGCGAGCTTGCCGACCGAGTCCTGCCAGTCGTCGAACGTCAGGCCGAGCTGGCGGCACTTGCTGCGGACCGTGGGCCACTCCGTCGTGCGGATGCCCTGCGGGACGCACACGTGCCGCGCGACGTCGCGCAGCCGCACACGCTGCGGGTGCCGACCACGCCGAGGGTCAGACGTCCTCGTCCGGGTCGAAGTCCTCTTCCGGGTCGAGGTCGCCATCTTCGGCTCCTCCTGCACCTCCGCGTCGATCTTCTCGATCGCGGCGGTGATGCTCATGAGGCGGTTGGTCAGCGCGGCGATGTCGCGCGACGAGGTCGCCTTGTCGTCGATCCGCACGGACACGACATCACGCATCGCGACCAGGACCGCGCGGCGATCACCGTGCTGCACGGCGTACTGGACCGTGTTCTGGCTCTCGTCCTCGGCGGCCATCGATGCACCCCCGCTCAGATCGGCAGACGCTCCAGCGTCGTACGGATGAACCGCTCCCGGGTGTACCGCTCCACGCTGATCGGCTCGCCGTCGAGCTGCAGCGTGCGGCGCCACCCGCGTTCCTCCGCGGCCGTGACGAACACGTGCACGCCGTTGCCGGACAGGCTGCGCTCGACGTACAGCACGCGCTCGGTCACGGTGCGCACGAACGCGGCGGCCTGCTCGTCGGTGACGTGGTCCAGGTCGTAGCAGCCGAGCCCGGCGCCGAGCATGACACCCAGGCCGTCGCCGGCCTGCGAGCGCCGTGCGGCCGCGTACGTCGACCAGGTCGTGGCATCGGTCGACGACGCCGGCGTGCCGCTCGTCGTGATGGGCCGTTTGCCGTCCGCGCGCACCCAGCGCGGCGCGTCGACGAGCTCGTCGGGCAGCTGCGCACGCTTGCGCGCACGGTGTGCTGCGACGCGGCAGCGGGTCGAGCAGTAGTCGGCATCGGCACGTGCGAGCGCGTCGATCGGTCCGCCGCACCTGTCGCATGTCCGCATGACTCAAGTGTAACGGCTATAGCGCCCTGACCTGCGGATACGCTCGGGTGAGGTTCTGGCGGGTTCGGGTGCCTCAGGCATACAACGCTCTGACCTGCGGAAACGCTCGTGGAAAAAACTCGGGGATAGATCGCGCAATACCCCGGGCAGCGACCCCCTTTGGGGGAGGGGGCTCCTGCCCCCTGTCACCAGATATCGGAGTGCAGCGGGACCGGCCAGGCGTCCGGCGCGTTGGCCCGGTTGCGCCGCTTCGAGCGCCGGCGCTTGTTGCAGTCGGCGCAGATCACGCGAGCGTTCTCGACGGTGTCCTGGCCGCCATCCTCGACCGGCACGATGTGGTCGACCTCGGCGCGGCGAGGGTTGTAGTGCTCGAGGCTGCGAGGCACGTAGTGCAACGGGAGCTGACACAGCGGGCACGACGTGATCCCGAGGTGCATCGCCTCCGCGATCACCGTGCGCTGCACGCGCTTCCAGTTCGCGGTGCCCGTGCGCGAGGTGACCATCGGCACCTCCCGGGCATGCGAGAGGCCCGGCGGCGATCACTCGCCATCCGGGCCTGTCGCTGGAAAAGATCCAGCAGAGCACACGTTATCCGGTACACCTCGGCGTGCGCAACACGCCGCGTGCGACGTCGCTCACGTCGTCGCCCACGTCGGGTCGAAGTCGGGGTGCTCGGCGTGCGGCTGGAGCAACGCGAGCGTGGTCGGGCACGGATACTCCATCTGCTCGCAGTAGCCCCGCTCGTCATGCAACGCGACGCACGACGAGCACCGGCCATCGTTGATGGGGTGGGCACCGATCTCGTGGGTGTCCTCCGCCGTGGCCGGCCGGTGCTGCTCGACGATCGCCTGCTTGGCGGTGACGTCGGCGAGCACACGGCCCAGCGTCAGCGTCCACTTGTGGACGCGGGCGAGCGGCTCGTCGGGGGTGGGGGACGGCGTGCCGTCGTGCGTCCATCCGGGCGTCAGGAGCTTGACGAGCGCGTCCGTTTCCTCGTCGTGGCGAGCGGTCAGGAACTCGGTGGGGCTCATGCGTCCGGTCCTTTCACGGGCACCTCGTCGGCGGCCTGCCACTGCCCCAGCGACCCGGACTGCCTCATCTCCTCGTGCCGGATCCGACCCGAGCGCACCGCCCGCATGAGGCCGTCCTGCGCCCTGTCGAGCGCTGCCCGCTCGAGCTCGTACACCGAGGGCAGTCGCGGGCGCTTCGTGATGCGCTCGACGAGATCCCGGTACCGCTCGGGCATCTCCGGCTCGGGCAGCACCATGAGCGGGCCAGGCTGCCAGTTGGCGAGGAGGGCGGCCTCGTCGACCGCGATGCCGGTCACGATGCGGGGCCTGTAGAAGCGCCACGGGTTGGGCTTGATCGTGCCGAAGTTGTCGATGATCACGCTGCTGTCGGTCCTTCCACTAGTCGGTTGCCATGGCGTGTGAGCGCGAGCTCCCACGCCAGGGGGAACGGGTACAGGCCACTGCTGGCCTTCGGCGGTACGAACGGGAAGCCCAGCCACTCGGCGTGCCACTGCGCGTCGTCGATGTGCTCAGGCAGGCGCGGCAGCTTGCCCCGGATCGACCTGGACCAGGTGCGCACTGTGTCGTAGGGCACCTCGACGCCGGCGACCTTGAGCGCGCTCGTGAGCTCGGACAGCGTCATCAGGCGATCGGACATCGCCCAGGCCGCGTGCTCGGCCTGCCCCTGCCTGGTGACGTCCGCACCGCACCCGCGGCACGTGCCGACCTCCCGACCGGGCGAGAGGTACACGTCGGCGTCACACAGCAGGGTGGGGCACGGTCCGAGCCAGTCGGGGCGCACCTTGGTCCCCAGGGACTGCTCGGTGCGCTCTCGCAGGTCCTTCGCGGTGTCCCAGAGCTCGACGGCCGTCCGGGCGTCGGTCGCGAGCCTGTGACCCTCGTACGCGGCCTGCCGGAGCTTGCCCGGCGTCGTCGACGCGGTGACGAGCACGTCGACGTCGAGAAGGGCGCGCTCGAGGAACTCGGCGTGCCGGCGGATGTCCTTGAGCAGGTCCGCGACCGTGATGTCGTACGGCAGCGGCACCTCGCCGTCGCCGCCAGGCATCCCGGTGAGCGCACCGCCGCCGCCGGTGGCCAGGCACGCCGTGAGGTCGGGCAGGTGGTCCGCGACGGCCAGCAGGTCGTCACGGGCACCCATCACGGCGAGCTGGTCCAGGCCGTCGTGCACGGGCACTGGCGCCATGGTGGGACGGGTCTTACGTCGGCTCACGATGCGGCCCCCAGTTCCTCGAGCTCGGCTTCCATCTGTGCTTCTACCCACTCCCCGTGGGCCAGGCGGGCACGGCCGCAGGGTGCGCATGGGTGGTCGGTTCCGTCGGGGTGCCTCTTGCAGAACGGTGACGGCTTGGGCGTACCCATGAGGCGTGATCGAGTGCCCTGCGGGGCCTCGCCCGCTCCCACTCTCAGCTCCCCCTCTCCCCCTCCCACTCCCTCGCTCTTCTCTCTCTCCACTACCGCGAGAGTCTGTATAGAGGTATCGGGACCCGACCGAGCGGCACTCGGTGGCGGCGGTACGCGCGAAAAATCCTCCTGTGACCGGTTGTCCACCGACGGCCACTCCACGAGCTGGAAGTACGTGCGGCCGCCGACGACGTACAGGCGGATGTACCCCGCGTCCTCGAGAGCGACCAGGTGCTCCTCGACCTGCTCCTCGCCGACCGCCTGCGTCAACGGCCACACCTGCGCCTTGACCATCGTCGGATTGGCGGTCTGTCTGCCCTGATCGTTCGCGAAGAAGCGCAGTCCCAGCCCCGTCAACCGCACCTCGGCCGGCAACTCCAACAGCACCTCGTCGGCGAACATCGACGGAGGTATCTTCCGCAGCCTGCTGGTCACGGCCATAGCGCGCGAACCCCCTAAAGATCGTCCTCAACATTGCCTCGAACGTCTCCGCGGTCACGCGGAAGCATTCGGTCCACCCACGGCCTGCCGGCGCTAGCACGGCGACAGCCTCGCCCTCGTTCGCGAAGGCGCGCTCGTAGCCCGCCGTGGCGAGCTCCTTGAGCGCGTACTGCTCCCACCCGCGGGGCGTGTCGCGATGCGCGATCACGACCCGCCCGCCGGTGGCGTGAAGGTTGCGCAGGCGCGAGGCCTTCCACGCCCGTCCGACCTTCACGATGCCGAGCTCGTCCCACACGACCACGTACGTGATCGCCAGCTCGGGGATGTGCACAGGACCCACTCAGGCCTCCTTGCCGACGCTGACGACGGTCAGAGGGCCGGAGGTGGCCAGAGTGGAGCTCGTGCAGTCGACGAAGGCGTTGGGGCGCACCCAGCCGACGTCGAGGCGCCGCGCCCACTCGTCGCCGCGCGGGTCGAAGACGACGGTCTGCTCAGGTGCCGCCTCCAGCCACTCCTCCACGGCGCCCTCGGCGTCGTCGACGACGTCGCCCGGCTTGAACGGCCACGGCACGCTCGGCGCGGTGAGGACGACGTCGGGCAGCACCAGGTCGACCTCGAGCTCGACCCACTCGCCGTCGACGAGGCGCTGCACCTTGACGACCTTGCTCAGGCGCGGGTAGACCCTTTCGCCGAGCCAGGTCCGCGCGAGGCTGGTACCTCGGGTGTTGTCGACCACCTGGTTCAGGAACGCGTACAGCACGTCGTCGCGCAGGCGCTCGGCGCCGGCCTCGCCCTCGTAGTACCGGACCTCGCCCCCCGACGAGCTGGCGCTGCCCTCGCGGACGAACTGGGCGCGGTGGATCTCGACTGTCATGCTGCGGCCTCTCGCATCGGGGTGGTCAGGGTGCCGATCAGGTCGACCCACCACGTGTCGCCGGCGGCGAGCTCGGCGGGTTCGAGGTGCTGGGGCAGGAGGACGCCGGCGAAGTCCTCGCCGACCCGGAACGTGAAGCCCTTGCCCCCGGCGCCGTGCCGGGGCTCGACGAGCAGGTGCTCGCCGTCGTAGACCTTCGAGCTGGCGATGAACCGGGCGAGGTAACCCGGGTTCACGCCGACGCGCTTGGTGTACGACGGCGCCGAGCGCAGGTGCACGGCCGTGACCTCGGTGACGTTCGGGTAGTACTCAGGCTCGCCGAGCCGGGGCACCTCGAGGCGCCGGTTGTCGGCCAGGTCCGACTCCTCGGTCACGGTCACCTGGTCCGTCGTGGCGACGACACGGAACGACTCGGTCTCCCACACCGAGCGCTGGTCCTTGTCCTTCGGCGGCGTGAACACCGCCAGGAGCTCCTTGGCGGTGCGGGGCTCAATGTCGATGCACGGCAGGTCGGACAGCGCGTAGACCTCGTGCACCGCGACGCGGGCGATGCCGGTCGAGTAGCCGTCCGTGGCGATCGCGAACAGGTGCTCGTCCGAGTGCATCAGGAGGCGCACCCGACCGAGGGCCAGGTTCTTCCCCACGTGCGGCAGGACCGCCGCGAGCGCCTTGCGCAGGGACGCGCGGCCGAGGCCGATGTCGGTGGTAGTCACTCGTCGTCACCGGACCCGTCCTGGCACTCCACGCAGGTGGTGTGCGAGTCGCCCTCGTCGGGGATGTGGTCGCGGCCGCAGTTGGGGCACGTGACCTCGTCGGCCTCGCCAACCTCGTCGGTGCGGTACTCGCACTGGCTTCGGGCCTGGCACTCGCCGGTCGTCTCGCACGCCTCGCCGCCGCACAGCTCGTGAACGGGCACGGGGGCTGGCGGGCAGTGCACGCCGCCGCAGACGCTGCCGTCGACGCAGGGCGCGCGGTGACCGAGCACGGGCACGTCGGGGATGGCGGGGATGGCGGGGATGGTGAGCGTGTCGCCCGGCTCGATCGTGATGGTGATCTGCTCCCGCTCGCCGAGGGCACGGAAGTCCGCGGCAGTCAGGTAGATCAGGGGCAGGGCGATAGCGCCCTCCGGCGCGTCGTCGTCCGGGCGCGCGTAGAGGGCGGACATGCCGGCGAGCGCCGACGCGTGTCCGGACACCAGGTCGAGCACCACGCAGCGCTTGGTCAGGGGGGTGACGGGGGTCTGGTCAGTGGTCATGGTGTGCCCTTGGTCGGCTTGCGGAGGATGGTTTCGTTCAGTGGTCGGCTTCATGCGCGGATTCCCGTGGCGATCGCGAGCGCCGCGGCGCCGGGCAGCACCACGAGGACGGCGCCGAGGAGGATCACGAGCAGACCGGGGTCGGCCTCGCCGCTGTCGTCGCCTCGGATCGCGGCATCGATCACGCCAGCAGCCCACGCACCGATCCGCTCGGCCTGGTCGCGGCGCGACTCGCCCGGGCGGCGCATCACCAGGGTGTGGACGTCCTGGCCGTCCAGGTCGTCAGCGACGGATCGCGCCATCGCCCCGACGTCGAGCGACCCGAGGGCGGCACGGGCGAGGTCGGTCATCGTGGCGCCGAGCGGGAAGGTGCCGATCGCACCGAACGGCTTCGGGTCGAACGTCGGGTGCGCCTTGATCTCGGCCTCGATGGCCTCAGCTGCTCGCCGAACAGATTCGGGCACGGGGGCGCTCATCGGCTCACGTCCCCGTCGAGCAGGCGGACCAGGTCGTGGGCCTGGTCGGCGGCCTCGAGGACGAGTGCCGGCAGCGCGACCTCGGCCAGGGTGTGGCCCGCGGCGGTGTCGACCTCGGTCGCCTTCGCGAACAGCGCGTGCCATGCCGCGAGGAGCTCGAGGATCTCCTCCGGCAGCGGGCCGGGCAGCGTGGACACCACAGCAGCCTGGCGAGCCTGCTCGCCGAGGCCCTCCAGCGCCTCGGCGAGCTCGACCGCGACCCTGTTTGCCTCGACGCGCGCCTGGTTGCGCTGCTCCTCGGTGGTGAGCAGCACGGCGCGGACGGTCTCGGCGTCGTGCTGGGCCTCCGCGAGCTCGGCCTGCAGGGCGGAGTACGCGACGCCGAGACGGTCGAGCTGGCGGCGCAGGTCGACCTCGGTCACGGTGGCCGATTCTTCGACCGGCGCGCCGTCGTCCTGGTCGGCGTCGGGCCCGGCGAAGGCTGCGTCGATCTCGGCGGCGATCTCGTCGTCGGTCGGCTCCGTGCGCACGGGCGCGGTCCCGGGGACGCCGTCGGCCGCGATGTACGCGTCGACGACGCCACGCGGGACCATCCCCATCGACGCGACCCGCAGCCCGCGGGTCTTGGCCCACGCGCGGATCACGCTCGGGTTCATGTCCAGGCTCGGGGCCGTGTCCAGATCGGTTGCCATGCTCTCCTCCTCCTCGTTCTCCTCGAGCAGGGCGCGCGCCTTGTCGAAGTCGTTCAGGTCCAGCAGGTGGGCTGACTCGCCGGCCAGCTGGTCGGGCATGAGCCCGAACGCCCGCAGCGCCTCGAGCGCCTCGGTCACACCCGAGGCCGCCCCCGCTGTGACACGGCGTGCGTGCCACAGCGGGGGCGTAGCCAGGTCGGTCACGGTGGTCACGGTGGTCACGTCGGCCCCTGGTCACGGGGCGCCTGTGACCGGCGGCCGCGCAGCGCCCGGGCCTGCGCCTGGCGGCAGGCCTGGCTGCAGGTGTCGGCCTGCGAGTCCTCGGGCAGCAGCTGCTCGCAGTCCGGGGCCGTGCACCGCCACGGGTCGGCGGCGTGCTCCGCCTCGACCTCGCGCAGCCGGGACAGCAGCGCGTCGGTGGTCACACCCTGAGCGGCGGCCACGTCCTCGGCGTACAGGCGGTCGTCAGCGCGGGGTGTGACCCGAGATGTGACCATCTCGGGGTCGGGTGTGACCTCGTCGCTGGTCACGGTGTGACCGCCTCGGCGTCACGCTCGGCGGCGCGCTTCGCCTCGGTCTCGCGGTACTTGGTCACAGCGTCGTCCCACGCCTGCAGGTACTCGCGCTCGACCGGCGCGAGCCCGTAGCCCCACGTCTCCAGCTGGCGCAGGTGCTGCACCGCGACCGGGGCACCGCCGGCCATGCTGTAGTTGCCCGCGTAGTGGTGCGAGCGCCAGAACGTACGGGGCAGGGTCGACTCACCGATGGCCAGCACGCGACGCAGCAGGGACCGCTCTGCGGCCACGCGGGACGATCCGGGGGGCGGCAGCGTCTTGCCGCGCTCCCACTCGTCCAGGAGCGTCCTGGCCTCGTAGTCGAGGCCCGTGCTGGACTGTGCCACCACGGCAGCGACGTGCTGGACGGTGCCGTCGCGAACCTTCGTCATCCGGCCCTTCGGGTCCCGTTCCCACAGCAGGTGGTCGGAGATGAACCGCCGGCGCACCTCCTGCGCGGCATCCGCGGCGGCGTTCTGCTTGAGCGTGTTCTTCCGCTCGGCCGACTTCTCCGCGGGGTCCGCCTGCGGACGGTCGTACCGCTTGTGATGTCCGGCGGCCTCCCAGTCCATGCACCGCTCGCCGACGGTGACCTCCACCTCTCCACCACCCCAACGCGCGGACACGTGGACGGCCCGGTACGGGCAAGTGGCGTGCTCCTCGACGGTCAGCGCGGACGGCGTCGACGAGACGGTGGCAGGTGTTGCCGACAGGTCCCACAGCGACCCGCCGGCGTCGTCGACGTCGACGCGCACGCCTGAGGCCTCCAGCTCGGCGATGCGCTCGGCCCTCGCCACCTTCACCGCCCGGTTCTGCCGGGCCCACGCCAGCTCGTGATCCAGGGACTCGGGCTCCTCGGACGCCGTCTCGGAGAGGTCGGCGAACACGTCCTCGTCGTCGGCGAACTCGGCCAGCTTCGCCGCGGCGAGCAGGTCCATGGCTGGCGCAGCAGCGAGCGCCTCCAGGACCTTGGGTGCCTCGGCCACGACCAGGGCGGCGTCGACCTCCTCACGGGACGTGCCGAGCCGCTTCGCGATCGCCGCCGGGGACCGGCCGAACAGCGACAGCTGCCTGGTGGCCTCCGCCCGCTCCCCGCGGTCAGGGGCGCGCGGTGCTCGTTGAGGATCCACTGGTTGGTGATCCGGTCGCCGTCGTCGCCGATGTCCGACACGACGATCACGGGTGCCGTCGCCTTGCCGGTCTGCAGCGCGGCGAGGTAGCGGCGCTGCCCGTCGACGATGAGCAGCTGGCCGAGCGGGTCCTGGCGCGCCTCCAGCGGGACCAGGACACCGTTCTCCTCGATCGACGCGACGAACACGTCGTCGAGCTGGGTGTTGGCGCGGATGTTGTCGTCCAGCACCAGGTCGCCCAGGGGGACCTCCATCAGGGTGCCTGCGGGCACGTGCTCGGTAGTGGTGGTCATGCGTCATACCTCCGTGAGATGGGTCAGGGTGTCGTCGCCCGCCACGAGCGCCGCGACGTCGAGGACAGTGCGGGTGCGGCGCGTGGCCGGCGTGGGCGTGGTGGCCGGGCGGGCGTCCGAGCGGCACGCGCGGCAGGTGTCGGTGTGCGGCTCGTCGGCGTGGTCGCCGACCTTGTGGTCGGCCGCGCAGCTGGGGCACGGGTTGGTCTGGCCGTGGTCGGCACAGTGGGTGCGGTTCTTCACCGTCAGATCACCGCCTCGAGCATCGCGACGACGTCGGGGAGCTCGGAGGTGCGGCGGCTGCGCGAGATCTCGCGCAGCCGGTCGCACGCGTGGGCGATGACGGCCTCCGTGGCGCCGCGGTGGGCGTCCGCCTTCGTCAGGGGCACGATCACCGGGAGCCGGCCCGTGACGGGCACGGCGGCCACCTCGACGGCCGCGAGGACGGTACGCAGCTCCTCCTCCAGGACGTCGCGATCGGCGCGGGCGGCGCGCTCCTGGTCGGCGGCAGCGATCTCGGCGGCGGTCGGCCAGGCGTCCGTGTCGTACGCGGTCGGCGGGACGTCGACCTCAGGCAGCAGCAGCGGGTTCACGGGTGCTCTCCTTCGGGCTGGTGTAGCGGGTGGCGGATCGATGCGTAGTGCGGCGGGAGCGCGAGGTCGAGCACCTCGGCCGGCGTCGGGTTGGTCGGTCGCTGGTCGCAGCTGTGCTCGTGCGCGTCCTGCTGGGCCGTGGTGTTGAACCACGCGTTGCAGAACGGGCACGTGCGGGCCTGGCGCGGCCCGTGGCTGTCGAGGTGGTCCCAGCCGGAGCGGCCCGGCTCGGGGTCGAGGGCGGCCGACCGGCGCATCGGGCGCATGAGCTCCTGCACCACGAGGGTGACCAGGTCCCGGATCATGCGGCGGCCTGCTCGGGCAGCATGCCCAGGCGGACACGGCGAGCGCGGATGAGGTCGACGAGCTCCTCGAAGGACGGGCCGCCGGCGTGCATCGCGCGGCGGGCCGCCTCCTCGATGGGCAGCGAGTCGCTGACGCGCAGGCCCTCGACGATCGAACGGGCGGCGCCCGCGAGCGCCTCAGCGCGGGTCCTGGTCATCAGCGGTGCCCTCCCTTGAGGGTGTGGACGATGTAGCGGCCGACGGCGAGCGCGAGGAGCGCGGCCGCGAGCCAGAGCAGGACGTGGGGCACGAGCTCGGCGGCGGTCATGCCGGCACCGCCGCGACGGTCGGGGCCGGGCCCGGAGCGGGCGTCGGCTCGGTGCCCGACGGCGCCACGAACGCGTATGCCGCGAGCGCCACCAGGAGGCCGACGACGGCGCCAGCCGCGAGCGCTGCGGCCCGCACGGCGCGGCTCACTGACGCTCCGGTGCGCAATTGGCAACGACGGCGTCCGTGACGGCGTGGGCGGTCGCGAGGTCGAGCCGCCTCTGCTGCTCGGCGCGCATTGCGGTGTCGAGGACCTTGCCGGACCGGAGGATCGCGTCGCGGTCCGCGGAGAGCGTGACCTCGGCGAGGTCGGCCGCGGCGTGCTGCACGTTCTCTCCCGCCTCGGCCAGGTACTCGACGGCGGCGCGCTCGGCCTGCAGCTCGGCCTCGATCTCGCGGCACGCCGGCGCGGCGGCCAGCGTCCGGATCTCGGTTTCGGTCGTGGGCTTGTCGAGGTAGAACCCGAGGCCGACACCGCCGCCGCCGAGGGCCGCGATGCCCACGACGCACAGCGCGATCTGGCCGAGCAGGGCGGGCGCCGGCGGGCGCTCGAACCGGAGCCGCATCAGAGCCACCCCATCCCGCGGGCGACGGGACCGACGACCACAGCGGCCGAAGCCACGCCCAGCAGGGTGCCGGTCACCACCTCGAGGGCGGCCCTGCGGGCAACCTCGGCGACCTGCCAGAGACGGAGCGGGATGCCTCGACGCTGACGAGGCAGGAGCTCCTGCAGCGGGCGGGTGACGAGGGGCTGACCGCCACGGGCCAGACGCTCGAGGTAGTGCTTGTGCATCCGGTCGGCCGAGGGCTGGGACCGTGGGGGTCGGTGGGTGAGGCTCATCGGTTCGTCGCCTTCCGGTAGTCGCGCGCGGCGGCGCGCAGCTCGTCCTGGGCGTCCGTGTGGGTCCACGGCACGTCGTGCTCGGAGGCCTCCCACGCGAGGGCCGCCTGGATCAGGCGGGCCTCGGCGTGGGCCTGGTCCAGCTGAACCAGCGCCGGCAGGGGCTCCGGCTCGGGTGCGGGTGCGGGCTCGGGTGCGGGCTCGGGTGCGGGCTCGAGGAGCTCGATCTCGTCGCCGATGGTTCCCAGGGACTGGCGCATCGGGTCGTCGAGAGTGGCGAGGTCGTCCTTGAGCACGAAGAAACCGACGCACTCGTCGCCGTCGAACACGTAGGCGCGTGCCGTGATGCGGTAGCCGCTCGAGGAGGTGTAGGCCGGAGCGACTTCCCGGATCGTGCCCTCGTAGCGGTGCGGGTCGCGGTCGTCGCCGAAGTGCGCGGCCCCGCGGACGACGTCGCCGACCTGCCAGACGCGGGCGCTCATCAGTAGAGCCCCGATCCGCACTCGCCGCGGCGAGCGCGGGCGGCGGCAGCGTCGGCGTCCGCCTGGCGGGCCCGCTCGACCTGGGCCTGGTGCTCGGCCTCGGTCGGCACCGGGCCCTCCTCGACGCCGCCCCGGGCGTGGTCGCGGCCGGTCACTTACCGGCCTCGGGCTCGTCGAAGTAGATGGCGCCCAGGAACGCCTTGCGGGCGTCGGCGGCCAGGCGGTCAGCGGCGGACGGCCGCAGGGTCAGCGGCGCGCTGCTCGGCTCGACCCTCTCGGGCTCGTACTTGCCATTCGGTGTGGTCCCCATGGGACACTTCCCTTCGGTGGGGCCCCGCATATGCGTTCTGAGCGCGCGGGGCCTCGCTCTTTGCCCGGATACCGTCCGAGCGTCGGTGTGAGGCGGAGGCGTGAAGCCGTTCAGCGCATATGCGCTACGCAGCGGTACGCGAAAGCCCGGGCGAGGAGCTTGCCGAGGCCTCCGTGGGCATGTCGGGGATCGTCGACGGGAAGAAGACCGACACGTCGATGCGGAACGCGCGGGCGATCAGGAAGAGCTCGGGGGCGCTGAACGGCTGCGCGCCCCGCTCGCGCTCGGAGTAGGCCGGCTGCGAGACGCCGAGGATCCGCGCCACCGCGTCCTGCTTCTCGCCGCGGCGCACCCGCTCCGCTCGGACGTTCTGGCCGATAGGGACGTTCACGCCGCGGATGGCGGGGGTGGTGATGTGCTCCATGTTCAGGAACGTAGCGCATATGCGCTAGGAGGTCAACCGATCCCGCATCGGGCTAGCGCATATGCGATCCGGGCTCTACCGTGTTGACCCATGGACAAACAGTCGGAAGACCTCAACGCGCGGCTGAGTCTCGCCGCGTCGGAGTACATGAAGGAACACGGCGTCACCCAGCCGCAGGTCGCGACCGTCCTTGGCCGCACCCAGAACTACGTGAGCGGCCGGCTCATCGGCCGGCACCACATCTCGGCGGACATCATCATGGGCATCGCCGCCGTGGCCCAGGTCCCGCCGGACTGGCTCATCCAGGAACTCACGCGGCGAGCAGCGCAGAAGGCAGCTGCGGGCACGGAGACTCCAATGTCTCCGGATCCGGCCGGTGCAGCCGGTTAAGCCGGCACGCGAACACCGGGCACGAGCGTGGACAGGTTGGAAGGGTGAGGCTCTCTACGCCCCCTGTGTGTGACATACCACCCATCCTGCAATAGTGAAAATGGTTGCCTGCGGCGATTGCCCCTGTTTATCCGTTTAATGTCCCCCGGGTGAATTGTCGTTTCAAATGATGAAATCGCCCTATCTACATGCGCGTTCATGTAACAGCGGTGTCATTTGCGCCTGACCAGGAGGAATACCGGTGCCGACCCCACCAACAGAGCACGACCGGCCGCGCCGCGGCGTCGCGATAATCCGTGTCTCGAAACTGGGCGCACGCGGCGACAACCTGCTGAGCCCTGATCTGCAGCAGGCCTCGATCGAAAGCCACTGCGCCCGTGCGGGAATCGAGATCGTCGACACGATCGAAGCGATCGACGAATCCGGGTCCCGCCGCAAGTCGGCATGGTGGCCACGACTCGACGCGCAGATTGAACGTGTCGAATCCGGCGAGCTCGACACCATCGTCGCGTGGGAGTACTCCCGCCACGCACGCAACCGGGTGCGGTGGGCCGTCGCGCTCGACCGTGTCGAGAGCGCGGGCGGCTACCTCGAGTCGGCGACCGAGCACCCCGACGTGACGACGGCGTCCGGGCGATTCCACCGCGGCGTCCTCGCCGAGATGCACGCCTACAAGGCCGAGCTGATGGGCGAGAGCTGGAAGAGCGTGCAGACCAACCGGGTCGCGCGCGGTCTGCCGGCGAACGGCAAACCACGGTTCGGATACACCTACGACACAGAACGCCGGCTGCACGTCCCCGACCCCGTCACCGGGCCCATGCTCGCCGACGCCTACACCAGGTTCGCCGCCGGCGAGAGCTTCTACACCCTGATCGGGTGGCTCAACGCCTCGGGCGTCCGGCCGGCCGCCGGCTACGGCGTCAGGACGTCCGCGGCGCTGTGGAGCGACCGCACGATCCGCCGCATGATGGACAGCGGATTCGCCGCCGGCCTGCTGTCCGTGCACGATCCAGCATGTCGGCACCGGCCGGACCGGACGTGTGAGCGTCGCGTCCACGTCCCCGGCGTCCACGAACCCCTCATCGACTCGGACTTGTGGGACGAGTACCAGACGCAGCGAGCGGCCCGCCGGCGCACACGCACCACCGAGCGCAGTGCGTACCTGCTGTCCGGTCTACTGCGCTGCGTCGCACCCCTGCCTGACGGCGGGACCTGTGGCGGCCCCATGGGCGGCAGCCTCTCCGGCAGCAACACACCGGGCGGCAAGGGACGGCCCCGCTACATGTGCAACCGCCGCGTCAGCTCCCAGGCGCACGCCGGCGGGACGGTCTCAATCGACAAGGTCGAGACCTTCGTCATGGCCTGGTTGCACGAGCTCGCCGACGACCTCGAGCCCGCACTCGCGCGAGCGGAAGCCGCGAGCGCCAAGCGTGCGGTCGACATGGGCCGCGTCGAGCGCCAGGTGGAGACGGCGAAGGCGAAGCTAGTGTCCGCGACGCGGTCCTACCTCGAGGGGCAGGTGCCCGAGATGGCATGGCCGGAACTGCGGGCCGAGCTCGAGGAGACCGTGCGCAATCTCGAGGCGCAGCACGCGGCACTGCGCGCGGCCGCGCGTCGGCCAGTGCCGGAGGCGATCGCCGCGGCCGCCCTGGTCGACTGGGGGCCATGCCGATCGAGCACAAGCGTGGGACGCTGCGGCAGCTGATCAAGCGTGTGGAGGTCGAGCCCGGTCGGGTGGAGCGGGTCGACGGCAAGTGGGCGCCGCGCATCCGCGTGGTGCCGAGCTGGGAAGACGACGAAACATCTACCGAAGGGTGAGCACGATGCGACTGGTGAACGAGCTGAACGAGGCCGAGCCGCGTGAGGGCGTGCTGTACGTGGGACAGGACGGCGACTCGGCGATCGTCGACCTGCGGACGTTCGACCTGGTGAGCGCGTCCGGACTGGTGGATAAGGACGGCAGCGCTACTGGAGTCATCGTCAGCGTGCGGGATCCCGAGATCGACCACACGCCTGACGAGGTGTTCGAGGATGGGCTGTACGCGGTCGCTGGATACCTGCAGCCCGGGGCATACCGGGTGATGTACGACGACACGTCCGACACGTGGGTGCCCATCGACGACGACCGCCAGGTCGCGGACATGCAACCATTCCGGGTCTAACCGGCCCTCGCTGGCCCCTGCCGTGTCGGAGCGGTCCAACAAGGTGCGCCTAGGCCCTAGTCACATTCGTGACTAGGGCCTAGACGCACCTTTCCTGCGGCCGGTGCTATTACATCAACCCTTGACGCGTCGCCCTTGTCGTTAAACCATGACTGGGCAATGTTTCCCTGATTCCGAGCAAGGATGAGGTAGGAAGATGCGCGCACGGTTCCTCGGCAAGGACCCTGAGTCGAACGAGGGCAACAGCCCGACTCTCTTCGCAACCGACCGCACCGACCGGGTGACGTACATCGCCCAGGGGTGGAAGGTGACCGACCCCCAGGTGCTCGCCGACGTCGGCGAGGTCCCCGACCACGAGGCCATCATCGAGATTCCGGAGGACGTCATCAAGATGTGGGCCCGCCGGTACCAGGAGGGAACGCTCTGACCGCACAGCTGATCCCGCCCGGGCCTGAGTTCGCGCGGATGCTCAAGGAGTTCGAGCACTCGGCGTTCCGGCTGGAGACCCGCGACAGCTACGCCGCGCCGAGCGAGGCGGCTGCGTTCGCGCAGTTCCTCGCCGGCGAGGATCCCGACATGGGCTGGTTCCAGAACTGGCTCGCGTCGATCCGGACGACGACCGGCGACGGGCGCACCTTCCGGCGCGTTCGGGTCGTCTCGGTACCGCTGAGCGACTATGTCCGCTTCTCCTTGGGCGTCGCCGAGCTGGCCAACGAGGCGGGCGAGGACATCCGGTACGTTGCACGACAGGACGCCGGCGGGCTGCCCGAGTTCGACTACTGGCTGTTCGACTCGCGCACCGTCGGCAAGATGCACTTCGACGACGAGGACGAGTTCCTCGGCGTCGAGCTCATCGACGACCCGGCCACAGTGGTCGAGTTGAACTACCAGCGCGATGCCGCCTGGCACCGCGCGATCACGAGAGACGACTTTGCCGCGAAGCACATCGACAAGCTCTGATCTCAACGACGCTCGCGACGCCCTCGCGGGGCGTCTGCGCGAGCTACGGCGAGCTGCGGGCCTGACCGGCCTGCAGCTCGCCACGTCGTTGTCCTGGCAGCCGTCCAAGGTCTCGAAGATCGAGCACTCAAAGCAGACCCCTCTGACGACGACATCCGCGCGTGGTGCCGGACTACCAACGCCGAGCAGGAGGTCGACGGCCTGCTCGTTGCGCTGCACACGCTGGAGACCCGGCACGCGGAGTGGCAGCGGCAGTTCCGCGCCGGCGTGGCCACCGTCCAGACGCAGACAGCTCGGCGCGAGGAGTCGACCGAGCTGCTGCGGATCTTCGAGCCGACGTTCGTCCCCGGGTTGCTGCAGACGCCGGAGTACGCCCGGTACCGGTTCGCCGAGGTCACGCACAAGTTCGGTCACCGCCAGGACGTCGACGCCGCGGTCGCCGAGCGGATGCGCCGGCAGGAGATCCTGTACCGGCCAGGCAAGCGGTTCCACATGGTTGTGACCGAGGCCGTGCTGCACTACGCCCTGTGCCCGCTCGAGGTGATGCTGGGCCAGGTCGACCGGATGATCTCGTTGTCCATGCTGCCCAGCGTCCGGCTCGGGATCATCCCGTTCGAGACGCGCTACACGATCGCGCCAACTCACGGCTTCTGGATCCACGACGCCGACCTGGTCCAGGTCGAGACCTTCTCGGCCGGCCTCAACCTGGCGCAGCCCGGCGAGGTTGAGCTCTACACGAAGGTGTTCGAATCACTCGCGCTGGACGCCGACTACGACCGCAAGGCACGCACCCTCTTGACCAGGACCGTCGAGGCGATCGCGAACCGTCTCGACGCTGAGGGCGACCCGTCCGAGCAATCTTGAGCAATCTTCTCGCCGCCAGCGATTCGCGTTAATAATCTCCAGCGCATGACCACAGCGACGCCGCTCGCAGCGCGGCACCCCGACGTGACCGAGCGGGCGCTCGTCGCCTGCGACATCGATGGCACCTTGGTCCGCACGGGGCACCCCGTGCGCCCTGCCGTGCGAGCCGCCGCAGCCAAGGTCCGCGCGGCTGGCCACCACATCGTCTTAGCGACCGGCCGGTCGCTGACCGGGGCGATCCCCGTGGCCCTGCAGCTGGGGCTGCAAGACGCGTGGATCGTCGCCTCGAACGGCGCGATCACCGCGCACCTGATCGACGGCCACTACGAGATCACCGAGCAGCACCTGGTCGATACCGAGATCGCCGTACGGGTCGCGCTCAGAACTACGCCCGGCGTGCGGATCGCCGCGGAGATCCCTGGCGACGGCTACCGCGTGAACCTGCCTTTCCCCGAAGGCCAGCTCAACGGCGTGCAGAACAGTGTGCGGGCCCTCGAGGAGCTCTGGAGCCACCCGACTCCGCGGCTCGCCATGCACGACCCCGCCGCCTACCGTCTCGTCCCGGACCTGCAAGCGCACGGGCTAACAGCTGTCGCACCCCAGGGCCGATCTGACTGGATCGACGTGACGGCCAACGGGATCTCCAAGGCGACCGCGCTGGAGAAGATCCGCGCCCTGCTCGGCGTCGAGGACTACGACACCGTCTCCATCGGCGACAGCGACAACGACCTCGAGATGCTCGAGTGGGCGACGTGCGGCATCGCCATGGGCCACGCACCCGCCCACGTCCGCGCGGCCGCGGACACCGTCACCGGCACCATCGACGACGACGGCGCCGCGAGCGCCCTGCTGTCGCTTCTGGACTGAGGTGTCCAGGCACGGCAAAGCGCCCCGACGCGGCCTCTGGGGGCCACGCCGGGGCGCTTCTTCGACTACTGGGAGTTGTCTCGGTCAGGTTACTCCGAGGCTCTGACATCCTCGGGCGACGCCGGCTCGGCGGGGCGGTTGAGCACCGAGAGGTTGCCCGCCATCACCGCGTCGACGGCGGCGTCGAGGCTGTACCCGGCGCCGGTCAGCGTGGCGATCGTCCGGGCCAGGGCCTCCTGCGTGTACACGGCCTCGTCGGCGGGCTCTGCGGGCTGCAGTTGCTCCAGGCTGGCCCGCGTGGGCCGGTAGGCGAAGCCGAGGGCGCCGACGATGAACAGGCAGGCGGCCACGACCCGGGCCGTCGTGGCGTCGACGCGGTCGTCGAGCTCGGGGAACCAGATGTCGGTCACGCCCTGCGCGGCGATCGCGAGCAGCGCGACGACGACGGCCGCGGCGTAGATCACCGTGCGGACCTTGCGGGGGATGAGGTCGACGACCTCCGCGAGCGCCGTGGCGAGGGTGGGGTTGATCATGATGCGGGTTCTCCTACTTCGAGAGGCGGGCGGTGAGGGTGTCGACGACGGTGCGGGCCGTGTCGGCGGGCAGGCGTTCGAGCAGCGCGTCGAGGCGCTCGACCAGGGCGTCGGCGACGTCGCCGGCGTCGACGTCGACCTCGACCGGGACGACCTCGTCAGCCAGCTGGTTGGCCAGGACGCGGCGGGCGGCGTTAAGGACGCGCTCCCAGATGGCGCGCGGCGGCGCCGCGCCGCGGCCGTCCTTGATCGGGGTGGTCAGGAGGGCGTAGATGTCGTCGACGCGGTCCTTGAGCTCCCTCTGGTCCTTCTCGGTCAGGTCGGGCATGAAGCCTCCAGGGTTGGTGTCGGCGCCGGCCACGATGGCGATGGCGCGGTCGAGGATGGCGGGGATCTGCTTGATGCGGTTGTCGCCTGGGCAGACCTTCCCGAACGCGCTGGACCAGACCTCGCCGCCACCGCGCTGCATGCGGCCGGCGAGGATGTTCGGCATCGACGGGAAGTTGCCGTTCACGCCCAGGCGGTGCCAGCCGATGCCGTGCTCGCCCGTCGCGGACGACGTCATCAGCCGCAGCGGGATGCCGTAGGTCTGGTGGGCCCAGGCGATGATGCGGGCGATGGACTCGCACTGCTCAGGCGTCCATCGGCCGTTCGCGTCGGCGCCCTGGGTCTCGATCGAGAACGCCCGCGAGCTGCCGTACGAGTCGGCGGCGCTGAGCCGGTCGCCCCGGATGTACTGCTCGATGTGGCCGCTGCGCGCGACGTGGGTGTTCGAGCACGCCTTGTTCGCGGGGTTCGAGAAATAGCCGTGCTGGCTGGTGGCCTCGGACGCCGTCAGGTGCAGGATTACGCACGTCGGGTTGGTGGCGTCGTCGCGCGCCTCTGCCCAGGCGATCGGGCGGTAGGTGGCGAACGGGATGACGTGCTGCATGGCTCAGGCTCCGTTCCAGAGGTTCAGGGCGAGGCTCGCGATCGCGACGACGGCGGCGACCACGGCGGTCCAGGGAATGCGGCGGCCGTCGATCTCGGTCCGGACCTTCGATGCCTCGTGGCGCGCCTCGGCCACGGCCTGCTCGGCGTCGGCACGGGCCTCGGCGATCTCGCGGTTCGCGGATGCGCGCCACAGCTCCCACTCGGTGCGCGGCAGGAACGCGGAGGCCGTGGTGCGGACCTCCACGCGCATGTCGGAGACCTCGGAGCGCAGGTCGTCCAGGCGTGCGACGACAACGGCGAGGGTCGGGTCTGAGGTGGTCATGTCCGCCACAGCCCTTAGTCGGTGCCGCTCGCTGCCTGGGCCGCCTCCAGCTCGGCCACGCGGGCCTCAGCGGCCTGGGCGCGCACCTGCCAGACGGCTGCGGTCACGATGTCGGGGTGGGCGGACTCGATGATCTGGAGCACCTGCACGGCGTCCACGGACACCGGTGTCTGGTCGGTCATGGGTTGTCCCCTTCGAGGGTGGTGATACGGGCGGTCAGTGAGTCGATCTGCTGCTGCTGGCGCTGGGCGAGGACGACGAGGGCGGCGGTGAGGCGTTCGTAGGCCAGGCCTGCCGCCGCGCCCATCTCGTCGCGGGAGATGAAGACGTCACCGCCGGCGGCGAGGACCTCCTCGGCCACGAAGCCTGGGGTGCGCTCGTCGATGCGCAGGATGTGCTCGAGCTCCCAGTCGACCTGCTCCCCCTCGTCCTGGGCCGTGAGGGCGTCCGCGTAGCGCTCGACGTTGCTGCGGTCGAGCCATGTGCGCGGGCGCAGCGCGAGCGCCAGGTCGGCCCACGCGGCGGGGGCGTCCTCGATGTCGAGCTTCGCGGCCCGCAGGGACGTGGAGCGCATGAGGACGCCGCTCGTGGTGACCACGACCACGTTCGCGGCACCGGTCGTCGTGTTGGAGTAGACGGTCGCGCTGCGCAGGTTCGTGTTGTCCAGGGTGACCGTGTTGCCGTTCGCGGAGACGAAGTTCGCTCCAGCACCCAGAGTCAGCATCGCGCCGTTGCCGCCGGCGACACGCAGTGCCCCGGCCCCGGCGCGGTCGATGGACCCTGTGGTCACGTCGGAGCCGTCGATGAAGAAGAGCGTGCTGTGGTTGCGGATCTGGGACTCGGCCGCGTACAGCCAGAAGTTCGCGAGGGGGTCGGTCGTGTCACCGAGGGATATGCGCGTGGACCCCGACGAGCGCCACCCGTGGATGAGGGTCCCGCCCGCGTTGTACAGGTAGAACTCGTCCGTGTTGATGACGAAATCCGTCATGGCGGACCCGGTGCCGGGGATGCTGTCGTTCTGGCCGAACCAGACACCGGTGGCCCACACCTGCATGGTGAGGATGTTCTGGTTCTCGTGGCCGACGAAGATTCTCCCGGAGTCGCCACTGGTCTGGTAGACCCGCATGACCGGGTTGCCGTTGTCCTTGTTGACCAGCAGACCCCACGAGGGCCCGATCGGGCCAGCCTGGAGGGCGACCTGCCCGTTGATGTGCTCAGCGACGAACTGGCCGCCGCTGAAAATCTTGATCTGCCCGTCGGTGATCTTCATGACCTCGGCGTTGGCCGGGTTGCGGAAGCTCATGACCGACGTGGTGCCCGAGGTGTACAGGAAGACGCGCGAGGTGCCTGCGGAGTCCCACAGGTAGATGCCCGGTGAGACTGTGTCGGAGACCTGCATGGTGGCTCGCGCCGCGCCGGTCGAGTCACGCGCCCAGAACCCGCCGCCGCCGGTCAGGTTCGCCATGTCGGCACGGGCACCGGAGGCCGCGGTGCGCACCAACGCGCCAGTGACGGTGCCGCCGGTGATCGTGGCGGTGCCGCCGACGATCGAGACGGTCTGGGTGCCCGCGGAGTTGTACCAGTAGGAGCCGGTGGGGTTGATCTCCACGCGCGCGCCAGACGTCGCCGTCTTGATGTCGGGCGCGACCAGCTCCATACCGTTCGCGATCTTGAAGTCCAGTGCGCCGACCGCGATCGTGTTCGCGGTGACGGAGTTGGCCTCGAGGTCGGGCCCCTTGACGCCGGCCACGACGACCGACACTGCGGCGGAGTAGGCCGAGACGTTGCCGGTCGTGTCCACGGACCGCAGCCGCGCCCAGACGGTGTCCCCGATGGCCACACCGAGCGTCTGTGCGGTGACCTGCAGCGCCCCGCCACGGGTGAGCGCGCCGCACACCGTCGTCGGTGTGGACGTCGTGCCCACGGCGACCTCGACGCGTGCGAAGTCGGCAGGGATCGCCGCCGCGAGCGTGCCCGCCCACGTCACCGACACGATCATCAGCGCAGACGCGGTCGTCGGCGCCGTGGGCACCGACGGCGGGGTCACGTCGCCCGGCACCAGCACGGTGTCGACCGTCGACCACGCGCTGGGCAGCGTGGTGCGTGCACCGATGGCACGCACGCGGGTCTCGATCGAGTCGCCCGGGGTGAGGTTGCCGATCTGCGCCGACAGCTCCGCCGTACGGATCGCCTGCCAGGCGCCGGCACCGATGCGCCACTGGAGCTCGTAGCCGCTGATCGTCAGTGCGCCCGTGTCCGTGCCGGTGGTGACCGGGTTCCACACTGCCGTGACGACGCCGCGCGGGGTGGTGCCCTGGAAGACAACGGCGGCGGTCGTCTCCAAGCCCGTCGGGGTGGACGGGACGCGAGACGCCTCCGGGTCCACGGCGATCGGGGCAGGCGGCCCGCCGGGCGAGATCGTGCCACCGGCCAGTGACGCGAGAGTGCGCGCGCGACGCTCCTCCTGCTCGAGCATGAGGTCATTCAGCGTCAGCGCGCCGGTCGAGTCGATGCCCTTGAACGAGAGCGTGGCCTGCTGCACGCGCAGCTTCTCGCCCGCACCAGCAGCCCCAGGCGCCATGATCCAGCAGCCCGGCCAGTAGTCCATCAGCGGCACGTGGGTCGCCTCGCCGAGGACGAGCTCGCGCGTGAACTGCCCCTGCGGGCGGCCCACCTGCTCCAGGTGCGCCTGCCCCGCGGCGATGCCGGCGGACTCCCCCGCGACCTGCCCGATCCGCAGCGTGGTCTCGGGGATGCCCCAACCCGTGGTGGCCGTCGGCTCCTCGGCCATAGTCACGCCGCCGGCAGCGGCCATGACCAGGACCCGGCCCGCCATGTTCGCAATGGACCGCTTCGTCGGTGCGCCGGCGATGTCGGTGCCGAGGGTCAGCGTGACGCCGTCCGTCCCGGACAGGTCCAGGGACAGCGTCGGCGAGTCGGGCACGTAGCAGTACAAGCCGCGAGCCTGCGTCGTCCAGTCGCACGCGCCGGCCGCCATCAGGCCGTCGAGCACCGTGAGGTAGTCGTCGCCGACGTTGAACCTCATGTCCGGCAGCACCGGCCAGGCCGTGCCCGCGGAGTCGGTCGTCTCGGTGAACGTCGGCACGACCGAGGTGGCGTACCCGTCGCGGTCGACGTTCTCGTCCAGGAGCGCCAGGAGGATCTCGCCGACCGTCGGCGCGGTGAAGGTCCGGATGTTGTCGACGGCACCCGCCGCGCCGACGACACAGCGGGCCAGCAGCCACCCGAACGAGGGCAGCGTCAGGCTCACCCGCTTCGTGGGGTCGGACGGGTCGCTGTCGTCCTCGAGGCGAACGAACCGGCAGCCCTTGGGCTCGACCCACACGTCACGGCCCAGCACGTCCTTCTCGCCCTTGGACAGCTCGAGCGCGACCTCGAGCCCGGACTGCAGCGCGGTCGCCAGGTGCGCGCCGCCCGCCGCCAGGTTCGAGTACGAGAACGTCAGGGACCCGACGTCGTTGTGCGCGACCATCGGGTCGATCGTCAGCGGGTACGGCAGCTCCCCCAGCGGGGCGCCGTTCGGCGTGTAGGCCTGCAGGCGTGCAGCGATCACGAGGAACCCCGCTTCCGGGTGAAGTAGTGGCAGCCACGGGGCGTGACTGCACTGGCGACTAGAGGTAGGCCGGCTGCGCGCGCACGGTCAGCGCCGTCGTGCCGGCGAACCCCGTGCCGGTCACGGTGACCGAGCACTCCGGGACCGCCGGGTCACCGACGGACGGCGTCGGCTGCAGCTGCAGCGACCCGAGCGCCTGACGCGACAGGCCGCCCGAGACGTCCGTTCCCCCCGGGGCCCACTGGGTGGCCGACGTCGAGCGCCACGCCTTCGACGTGGCCGTGTCGATGAACAGATAGTCGGCGGAGGTCAGTGCGGTACCGGACCACGAGTTGCCCGTGCCGGATGCGTCGTCGACCGCCACGACGACCGACAGCGGACCCCGGAAGCGCAGCACCGCGTCGGCCACCGGGCCGGACCCGGCAGCGAGCGCCGGCAGGTCGATGGACAGCCCGGTGGTGACGACGGTGGGGCCGATGTCGATCGAGGGTCCGCGCAGGAACGCGCCGGGCACGAGGATCTGCGCGGTGAACCGGGCCTGGACCTCGGCGGTGAACTCGCCCTGCGAGAGCCCGAGGAACTTCGCCGGCGCGGAGGTGACCAGGCCACCGGCGGACAGGCCGAGCACGAGCCCGGGCGCGGTCAGTGCCCGCTTGAGCTCGTGCTCGGCCGCCACCAGGGAGACCATTGCGCCCTTGAGCAGGAACTCCAGGGTGACGGTGAACGCCTCGTACTCCTGCAGCGGCTCGACGATCACGCCGTGCCGGCCTGGGATCACCACCTGGGCCTGCCTGGTGCCGACGTCGGCGGTGTGCTGCGACGCAGCCTGGATGTTCCAGCGTCGGGTGTCGATCCCCCGCGCGGTCCAGGTGATGTCAGCGGCCATCAGCGCCTCCCGACGTTCGCGAACTGGCGAGCGGTCTTCGCGATCGTGACCGACGGCGGCTCGTTGACTGGGCTGTACTGGGTGATGTTCCAGTTGTGCGTGACCGTCGGGCCACCGCCGCGCAGCACGTTCGCCGTGTCAGGGTTGTTGACGATGTACCCGTCGCTGCGTTCGACGCGCAGCTCCGGGCCGTTCTCGCCGACCAGGTAGGCCGACCCATCGACCGTCGGGCCGCCGCCGGCGCGGGCCTTGATGCCGAGCGCACGGGCGAGCTCGCTGCCGAGCCGGGTCGCCCAGTCGTTGATGCGCTTGTCGATCGCGGCGGCCTGGGCCTCCGCGATCTCGAGCGCACGAGCTGCCGACGAGAGATTGCCTCCCGTCGCCTCAGCACCCGCACGATCCCCGAGTCGATCGATCTCGGAGAGCGACGACTGCAGGGCTTTCATGTCCTTCGGCGACAGGGCCAGCAGCGCGTCAGCCATCGCCACGCCGCCCTCGACGCCCTGCGCGGCGACCTCCTGCAGGATCGCCGTGCCGTAGCCGGCCTTCCGCAGTGCCTGGAGCCGCAGGACGAGAGTCTTCGCCTTTGCCTCGTAGGACTGCGTCGCCGCCAGCAGCTGAGAGCCCGTTGCCGCGCGCTCAGCGCCCGACCACGGGTCGGTGCCGCCCGTGACGCCGCCCAGGGAGAAGCCCTCGCTGATGGTCGCCGAGACGTCGTCGGCGATGGCCTTCCACTTCTCGAAGTTCGACGTCGCCGAGGCGACCTTCTTGTCCAGGCGGTCGGCATGCTTGTACAGAATCGACAGCGCCCGCTCCGCCTTGTCTGCACCACCCGCCAGGCGCTCCGAACTGCTCCGCGACAGGTCACCCGAGCGGGCGAGATCCCGCAGCTGGTCCGTGGCACCCTGAGCACCCGACAGGCCGCTCGTCACCTGGTCGCGGATATCTCCACGGCGCAGGTCCGTGCGCAGGCTCGCGGCTTCCTCACGCAGGCGCGCGTACCGTTCACGTGCCGCCTCAGCCGCTTCCTGCGCGGCGCTCCAGCGGTCCTCGTTGCGGTCGGAGCGCACGCGCCGGAACGACCTACGGGCCAATTCGAGAGCACGTTGAGTGCGCAGCACGTCGGCGCGGGCCGCCTGAACCCCGCCGCCGGCGAGGCCGGGGAGACCGGCCAGCACCTCGCGCGGGACCGCCATCGCGTTGATCGCAGACAGCAGGCCATCGCCGTAGTAGTCCGCCGCCGGCTCCCGGATGAGCCACTCGCGCGAGCGCACGCGCACGCGGGGGATGCCCGCGCCGTCGACGCCCAGGAGGTTGTCCGCCAGTGGGTCCGACGGCGGGCGGCCGGGCAGGCGCCCGCCGGTGGGGAACCCAGGCAGGCGGGAGCCGGTCGCGCTGTTGCGCAGCACCGTGCCGGTGCCCGTGGGACTACCGCCCCAGACCTGCTGGATCGTCGTGATCGTGACGACCTTGGACGTCGGGATGTCCGCGATCTCGCCCTTGACGCGATCGGCCGACCCGCCGTCGGTCACCGTGACGGTGATGTCCTTCTTCGGGTGGACCGCCTCGATCGTGCCGTCGACGGCGCGCTGCAGGCGCCACCCCTGCTTTACCAGGGTGTCGGCCATCTGCTGCGAGATCGAGCTACCGGTGGCCGCAGCGTGCGACGCGATCGCCGCGGCCTGCTGCTTGGGTCCCGCCTCGGCGATGACTGCCGCTACCGAGCCGGCGACCTCCGGGCCCTTGGCCCGCAGCTCGTCGGCCATGGCCTGACCGCCGGCCGCGGCGATGGCCGCGAGGTTCTCCTCGAACTCCTGGGCCTCGCGCGCCTGGCGCTGCCACTGATTGATCAGGTCGCCCGTGGTGACCGTGACGTCCTTGGCGAAGTCCTCCCAGCTGTCCGACGCATCCGACGTCGCCTCAGCGGTGGCCTCGGCGGTGCGCTGCTCGGCTGCTTCCTTCTGCGTCAGCAGATCGTTGTACACGCTGACCGGGTCGGCGGCGGAAGTGAGCGCCTGGTTGTAGGCGTCCTGAGCCTCGGCGGCGCGCTCCTGGGCGGCGATGTGTGCTCGGTAGGCGTCGACGGACAGGCCGAGTGCCGAGGCGTTCGCACGCTCGATCTCGTTGGCGGCCTCCTGCTTGGCCGCCTCCTCTTCGACGATGTCACCGAGCTGCTCGAGGGCAACACGCTTGTCACCGAGCGCCCGCGACTCGGAGATAGTCACGAAGCCTTGCTGCGCTTCGATGTACTCCTGCTGCTTTGCGCGCACGGATTCGAGCGTGTCGCGCAGGCTCTCCAGCCGAGTGGTCGGGTCGGTCTCCTCGAACGACGACATGAACGCCGAGACGTCCTCGCCGGCGAGGCTCGACGCCGCGGCGATCTGCTCGACGGCGGTGACCGCACGGTCCTGCCACAGCTCGTAGACCTCGCGAGTGTCGCGGACCTCAGCGGCCAGCTCGGACCATGCGTCCCGGAGCGAGCCGAGCCGTCCCGCCTGGTCGGTGCCGTTGAACGAGGTCGACCACTCGGCGCCCTCTTCGGCCGCCGCGTTGGTGGCCTCCGAGATCTCGTTCAGCTTGGCCAGGACGATGCCGAGACCGGCCGCAGCGGCGAGGCCTGCTGCGGCGCCGATCGGGCCGAAGCCGGCTAGTGCGTTCGCCGCGGTCTCCTGCACCGCGTCGGCCGCAGACTCGAACGAGCCGTCGAACGAAGCCGCCGCCTCGCGGGCGGTGCTGTTCGCCTCGTCCCGGAACTCGTGCAGCCCGTCCGGGTTGATGCGCGGGCGGACCACCGTGGAGTCCAGGTCCTCGAGGGCGCGCTCCGCCTTCTCGAGGTCGGACAGCGCACGCTTGACCTCGGCGTGGACCTCGGCCTCGGCGCGGGTCTGGTCGACGTCGTCGAGCTCGGCGGCCAGGTCGCGCAGCGCGGCCTGCGCGGTGTCGATGTCGGCCTGGACGGTGGCACGGGCGGTCGACGAGTCGATCTCCCGCAGGCCGGCCAGGACCTCGTCGAACGAGCGCAGCGCCGCCGTGTCGTCGCCGTCGACCTTGACCGTGGCCGTGGCCCCGTCGATCTCCTTGCGGCGGTTCTCGGTCCGCTTGATGACCGTCTCGACGCCAGAGTCGTCACCCTTGAACAGCGTCATCAGCTCTGCGACTACGAGTGCCATGCGGCTACCTCCAGACGGCTCGGTACACCAGCGAGGACGAGTCGAGCAGGAGGCCGAGCAGGTACGGCCGGACGCGTGACCACGGGCCACGCATAGTGGACGGGTCTGTTAGGTCGATGCCGTACAGGCGTCGCAGGTCCAGCACCGCGAGGCGCCAGTGCGGGATGACGTCGCCCCACCCGCGAGTCACACTCTCGGGGGTGGGGGCGTCCATCACTCCTTCGGGGAAGACGTAGTCCGGGAACCAGCCCGTGACCGGGTCCCGCTCGCCGATGCCGTACTGCGCGATGTCTTCCGGCCCGACCGGGCCCGTGATTTTGGGGGCGTCGGGGTCCCCGACTCCGCCTCGGCGGGACGGCCGAAGTTGGCCAGGTAGTTGCGTGCGATCTCGTCGGACCCGTAGGCCCACCGGATGAGACAGAGCGTGGACACCCGCCGCATCGCCTCACCATCGGCTCTCATCCCCGCGTCAATGAGCGCCTCGTAGGTCTCACGCCCAATGGTGAGAACCTCGAGCGGCTCGCCCTGCAGGATCGCGTCGAGCGCACCGCCCTGGTCCGCCGAGTCGGCGGCGACGTCGGTCTCCTCGACATCGCTGCTCGGCTTCGTCTCACCCCTGGAC